>JARLHS010000088.1 GCA_031292115.1 Clostridia bacterium
ACGAAACGCCGCTGGTCTGCGAGGCCTTCGGCGTGCGCTGCATTCCGCAGGAAGAAGATCATTACGGCGGCGCGTTCCGCACGGGCATCAAATACGCTTCGAAGGAACGCACCCTTGTGCTCGACTGCGACGGCTCACACAGCCCCGACGCCATCGGGGGCATCTACGATAAATCGCTTGAGGGCGCCGACCTCGTGATCGGCTCGCGCTACTGCAGGGGCGGGCACACCGAAGACGCCCCGGTATCGATCGTCATGTCGAAGATCCTCAATACCGTCATGCGCGCCGTAATCGGGGTGCGGGCCAGGGATATTTCAACAAGCTTCCGCATGTACAGGACGCAGCAGCTCAAGGCGGTGGCCCTCACATGTGAGAACTACGACGTGCTGCAGGAGGTCGTGCTCAGGCTCAAACTCAACAAAAAGGGCTTCCGTATCTGCGAAGTCCCGATTGATTTTAAAAAAAGGGTCTATGGCGAATCCAAACGGAAGCTGCTCAAATTTATCGGTGCCTATGCCGTCACACTTTTCGGGCTGCTTGCGATCCGGATCAAGACCAGACCCGCGGGATAACCCGGAGGGTTTCGATGCTCAGAAAATTCCTTAAAAGCGAGCTATTTAGAAATCTGATTTTTTACGGCCTTTTCGGCGGCCTGGCCGCGGTAGTCGATTTTTCGGTATTCACGCTGCTTTACAGTGGGCTTGGTGTCCATAAGCTGATCGCCAACCTCATCAGCATGCATGCCGGCATGCTGGTCAGCTTTTCCTTGAACACCTTTTTTAACTTCAGAAAAACGGACAGGCTCCTGCGCCGCTTTGCCTCTTACTACCTGATCGTGCTCGTGGGCATGGGAGTTTCCTCCGCGATCATCGGGCTCGGCTCGGCGTATTTGCCTGTGCTGCTGCTCAAGGCTATTTCCATCGTCGTTTCGGCAATGGCTCAGTTTGTTCTCAACCGGCTGATCACCTACAGGCGATAGCGCCTCACTGCCGCCGCAGTGCCGCTGCACTGCCGACGCGGGCTCACCCGACTTGGCGTGCGCGGGCAAAACGGGGGGCAGAGGGAGATTTTGGAATCAAACTTCGAAAAAGTTCTTCCCCGCTTCCCATTGCACCCCCGCTTTTTTTACTCGTAGGAGAATATTTTTCATCATGCTAAGCGCTCTATATGTTATGGACACGCAAAGGCGCCCCGCGCAAATCCGCGGGGCGCCTTTTTGTCTTTTGATCAAGCCTTCATGCTGTTTTCCCGTCATTTCCCGGGAAAGCCCGGGCATCCGTGAAGCACGCCATTAGCAAACCGATATCAGATGACGAGCGTCGGCGGAGCATAGATGCGTGCCGCGAGCTCGCTATCCAGCAAGTAAAGCCCCTTGGCGTCGCTGCCGAAAAGGTCAAACCTCTTGATGAGGTCGGTCGCGTTCTTCTCTTCTTCCCCCTGCTCCTTGACAAACCAGTCGAGGAACTGCATCGTCCTAAAATCCTTGAGCGAATAGGCGGCGTCGTAAATGTTGTTGATCGACGCGGTTACGATGCGCTCATGCGCAAGCGTTGCCTCCAGCGGCTCTTCGAACGCGGCGAACTTTTTCGTGGATGCCTGCACATCCGTGAGGGCAACCTGCTCGTCGTTATTCAGCAGGTATTTCACGAAAAGCATCGCGTGGTCGCGTTCCTCCTGTGCCTGAACATAAAACCAGTTTCCGAAGCCGTTGAGGTTTTTGTCGGTGTAATAGCTGTAGATGTCGAGATAGAGATAGGCGGAATACCATTCTTTGTTGATCTGCTCGTTGATCAGCCCGGTGATTTTTGCATCCAGCATAAAGCTCACTCCTTTTTGTCCTGTCAATAATTCGTCGGAACGACTTCAAAATATGCCTGCGGGTGCTTGCAGACGGGGCAGACCTCCGGTGCTTCCTTACCCACATGGACAAAGCCACAGTTACGGCACCTCCAGACGACGGTGCCGTCCTTTAAAAAGATCCTGCCATTTTCAAGATTAGCAAGCAGCGCCTGATAACGTTCGTCGTGTGTCTTTTCGATGCCGGCGACCATCTCAAACAACGCGGCAAGCTCCGTGAAGCCCTCTTCGCGCGCCTCGGCGGCAAAACCTGTGTACATCTCCGTCCACTCATAATGCTCGCCCGCGGCGGCCGACTTCAGGTTTGCGTCGGTGTCGCCGATGCCGTTGAGATACTTAAACCAGATCTTTGCATGCTCCTTCTCATTGTCGGCGGTCTCCTGGAAAATGCCCGCGATCTGCTCGAGCCCTTCCTTTTTGGCGGCGGAGGCAAAATAGGTATACTTGTTGCGTGCCTGTGATTCGCCGGCAAAAGCTGCCTGCAGGTTCTTTTCGGTTTTTGTGCCTTTGAGATCTTTCATGGTACAGCACCCTTTCTTTTATTCAATATTTATAAATTTAATTGGAATCTCTGTTTTATGCGCCCGCCGGGGCGGAACTCTTTTTGCCTCTGCCGCGTCCGGGCTGTTCTATTGCACGGCGGCATCCGGCCCGTCGCGGCACTGCCCGCAGATTCCGAAAAAGCAGACCATATGGCCTTCGATCGAAAGGCCGGTTTTTTCGCTCGCAGCACGGTCAATCTCGCTTAAATACGCCATATCGACGTCGCTTACGCCGCCGCAGCGCCTGCACAGCAGGTGGTAATGGGGATGAAGATTCGGATCGAAACGGTCGGGCGAATTCGGGAACGTGAGCCTCAGCAGCTCTCTGTCATCGCACAGCGAGGTGAGATTGCGGTAAACCGTGCCCAGGCTGATGTGCGGGTATTTCATCCGGACCTCTTCATAGACGCTGTTTGCCGCGGGGTGGTCGAGCGCTTTCACCGTGTCCAGGACGATCTGACGCTGGATAGTCATTCTTTTATTCATTATAATCTCATCCGCACTCTTATTAGTAATTACTACTATTAAGTATATATTCTCATTATGGTTTTGTCAAGTTTCAAATGAAGATTTTTTTGTTTTTTATTTGCCGCTCTATTTTCTGTACACGGTTGACAAATTATTCATCCCCGGCTATCATTAAGAAAATGATAACGTGGGTGCGGCGCAGGGTTGCCGCACATCCGCTGCAAAGGGGGAGACACATTGAACGCCAGTGCTTTATACAGCATCAGTTACGGGCTTTATGTGATCAGCGCCGCAGGTGACGGAGCCATCAACGGGCAGATTGCCAATACGGTTTTTCAGGTCACATCCGAGCCCAAGACGATTGCCGTCAGCATCAACAAGCAAAACTTCACACACGGCCTGATCCGGGCAAGCGGTCTGTTTTCGGTCTCGGTGCTGACAAAGGATGCTCCGATGCCGCTCATCGGGCTCTTCGGCTTCCGCAGCGGCAGGGATGTCGCCAAATTTGAGAAGGCAGAATATTTCACCGCGCCCGGGGACGTGCCCGTGCTGCGTGAGAGCTGCTGCGGCTATCTTCTGTGCCGCGTGATGCAGGAAATCGACGTCGCAACGCACACCGTCTTTATCGGCGAGGTGACGGATGCCGACGTATTCGGCAAGGCCGAGCCCATGACCTATGCCTATTACCACGAAGTGAAAAAGGGTACCGCGCCTAAATCGGCGCCCACCTACCGCGAGAATGCCGCCGAGGTGGCCGCACCGAAGTCGGGGCTCTACCGCTGCGCCGTCTGCGGCTACGTCTACGACCCCGCGGTGGGAGACCCTGCGCACGGTGTGGCTCCGGGCACGGCTTTTGAAGCTCTTCCGGCCGATTGGAAATGCCCGGTCTGCTTCGCGGGCAAAGACCGGTTCGTCCAGGTGTAAAGCTGCACCTTGTGCTCAGATGAAAGGCTTTTTGAAGGGGAGGGTCAGGCGTTTTGCGCCTGACCCTCCCCTTTGCGACCCTTTTTAATCGAGCTTGAGCACCGACATGAACGCTTCCTGCGGCACTTCCACCGAGCCGAGCTGCCGCATGCGCTTCTTGCCTTCCTTCTGCTTTTCGAGCAGCTTCTTTTTACGTGTAATATCGCCGCCGTAGCATTTGGCAAGCACGTCCTTGCGCAGCGCCTTGACCGTTTCACGCGCGATGATCTTGCCTCCGACGGCGGCCTGGATCGGCACCTCAAAGAGCTGGCGCGGGATGCTTTCCTTGAGCTTCTCGGCAATCCTGCGGCCCCGCGCATAGGCCTTATCGGCGTGGACGATGAGCGAGAGCGCATCGACGAGCTCGCTGTTGAGCAGAATGTCGAGCTTGACGAGCTTCGACTCGCGGTAGCCGAGCATTTCATAATCAAACGACGCGTAGCCGCGCGTATTCGATTTGAGCGCGTCAAAGAAATCATAGATGATCTCATTGAGCGGCAGCTCATAGTGCAGATCGACGCGGTCGGTATCGATATACTTCATATCCCTGAAAACGCCGCGCCTGTCCTGACAAAGCTCCATGATGCCGCCCACATACTGCGCGGGCGTGAGGATATGCGCATTCACCACGGGCTCCTCCGCGCCGGCGATTACGCTCGGGTCGGGGTAATTCGTGGGGTTGTCGACAAAATAGAAGTCGCCGTTGGTTTTGATAATTTTATAGACCACGCTCGGCGCGGTGGTGATCAGATCAAGGTTGTATTCGCGCTCGAGCCGCTCCTGGATGATATCCATGTGCAGCAGGCCCAAAAAGCCGCAGCGAAAGCCGAAACCCAGCGCGATCGACGTTTCGGGGTCGAATGAAAGCGAGGCGTCGTTGAGCTGGAGCCGCCCGAGCGCCTCATGCAGATCTTCGTATTTCGCGCCGTCGGCGGGGTAGATGCCGCAGAATACCATGGGGTTTACCTTGCGGTAGCCAGACAGCGGCACGAGCGCCCCATTGCCGGCTGTGGTCACGGTGTCGCCCACGCGGGTGTCGCCCACATTCTTGATGCTCGCCGCGATATAGCCGACCTCGCCCGCAAAAAGCTCCGGCGTGGGTTCAAGGCAGGTGGGGCGCATAAAGCCGACCTCCACCACATCAAATTCCGTGCCCGCCGCCATCATGCGGATACGCATGCCGGCGGCGATGCGGCCTTCCATGACCCTGATAAAAACGATCACGCCGCGGTAGCTGTCGTAATACGAATCAGAGATCAGTGCCTTGAGCGGATTCCCTTCCTCGCCCTTGGGGGCGGGAACCCCCTTGATGATCTGCTCCATCACCTGCTCGATATTGATGCCCATTTTTGCCGAAATGCGGGGTGCGTCGTGCGCGGGGATGCCGATAATGTCTTCAATCTCCTTGATCGTACGCTCGGGGTCGGCCGAAGGCAGGTCGACCTTGTTGATCACGGGCAGGATCTCGAGCCCGTGGTCGGCGGCGAGGTAGGTATTCGCGAGCGTCTGGGCCTCGATCCCCTGTGTGGCATCGACCACGAGCAGGGCGCCCTCGCAGGCCGCGAGCGAGCGTGAGACCTCATAGTTAAAATCAACGTGCCCCGGCGTGTCGATCAGGTTAAGGATATACTGCTCCCCATCGGTATGCAGATAATCGAGCTTGACGGCCCTCGCCTTGATGGTGATGCCGCGCTCGCGTTCGAGATCCATATTGTCAAGCAGCTGCTCGGCCATATCCCGCTTGGAGACGGCCCTCGTCAGCTCAAGGATACGGTCGGCAAGCGTCGACTTGCCGTGGTCGATATGTGCGATAATGCAGAAATTGCGTATGTTGTCGCGGCGCTGCAAGAGCTTCACCATTCCTTCGCTTTTCATGACGTCAATTACACAATTGACTGAGCGGAAATACTTCACGCAATATTATATCATATTACACCGGTTAAATCTATTATTCAATACGCCTGCGCAAGAGCGCATGAGTATTGAATAAACCGTGCGACACTCATCCTGCAGGAATGCGGCGCGATTTATCGCTTTCTCAACCGGAGATCAGGGTCATCACGGCTTCTCTCCAAAATAATTGTCGTCTAGATATTTTTGATACAGCTTCAGGACGCCGGAGGCCGTAAGTTGCAGCAGCTCGGAGGCAAATCGCCGCGGCGCGGGTGCGATCTGGTCGCCGCTGCGCCTGATCTGCCCGATCACCTGCCACGTCTGCTCAAACGGCGTCATTGAAACGCTGTATGAATTCCCCATAACGGTCAGGTTCAGCTTGCGATTTTCGGAGGAAATGGCGAGCACGGCGGTGTCGCTGCGCCAGCCGATCTCACCGGTATTCTTATCAACAACAAAAATGCCGACTCCACAGCCGGCCACGGCAAGCGTCAGCACAAACGAAGTGAAAAAATAAGCGGCCGAGTGCCTTGACCGCCGCTTCTGACGGGGCTTTTTATGTTTCATCCTGTGGTTCCTTTAAAATCAAATCATAGTTTATAGGTATTATAACCACAGGCGGCGCAATCATGCGAAAAAAAGGCGTTGATACGAATTCTCGCCCATTTCTTTTACGCCCATTCCCGGGGGAAGGGGAGCAGGGAACTGGAATCTTTGAAAATTCCCCGCGGCCTCAGAGGTTGCCCGTCGCGAACATAACCACCGAAAGCGCGCACAGCGGGGCCGTTTCGGTGCGCAGGATGCGCAGGCCGAGGCCCGCCACGGAGATACCCGCGGCCTTCGCGGCGGCAGCTTCGCTCTCTTCAAATCCGCCCTCGGGGCCGATGAGGATGCCGACCTCACGCATATCCGGGGAAATCGCCTGCGAGAACGGAATGCCCCCGAGCTCATAAAGCATGACGGCGCGCTCCATTGAGGCAAGCCGGGCGAGCGCCTGATCAAAATCCATCGTGTGCAGGACAGCCGGCACGGCACCCCTGCCGCTCTGCTTCGCGGCTTCGAGCGCGATCTTTCTCCAGCGTGCCTCCTTGCTCTCGAGAGCCCTGCCGTCGGGCCTCGAAACACAGCGTTGTGTGAGGACGGGCACGATCGTGCAGACGCCGAGCTCTGTGCATTTCTGCACGATGAACTCCATCTTTTCGGCCTTGGGCAGCGCCTGAAAAAGCGTCACGCGCACCGTCGGCTCCGATTTCGACGGCTCGCGCGAGAGCA
>JARLHS010000089.1 GCA_031292115.1 Clostridia bacterium
CACGGCGAACCATCGCATCCACATCCTGGCGGAAACTGCCAAAGCTGCGGCCCGCCGCCGGGACCGGCGCCAGGCGCGGCAACACCACCCGGCCGTTACGGTCCACCGTGGTGCGCAGGTCGCTGTTTGATAAGCTGTCACAATGCGCTGATATGGGCGTGATCTTTGTGCGCGGAGGCGCCGGAACGGGCAAGACCACGCTGCTTTCCTCCTTTATCCGCGAAACGAGCCTTAAAAATGTTGGCTGGCTGTCACTTGACGCCTCCAACGCCAACGCTTATTCCTTCTGGCTCTATTTCACCGCGGCTGTCAACACGTTTCTGGAAGACGACGACGGGTTTCTGACGCTGATGCGTTCAAACCTCGATGCTTCCCATATGGAGAGCCTGCTCACGCTGCTGATCAACCGGCTGTGCGGCGAAGACGACTATTACATGGTACTCGATGACGTTCACAACATCAGCGACGCCGCTCTGATACGGACCTTTGAATTTTTTATCGGGGCCATGCCCCCCAATTTGCATCTTTTTATGCTGTCCAGAGAAGATCCGCCCGTTTATTTAGGCCCTCTGGCGATCTCCGGCCGCCTGCTGTTTATCGATGGGAAGCAGATGCAGCTTTCGCCCGGGGAAGGCATCGCTTTCTTGAAACAGACGCTGAGGCTGACCGGAAGCGATGAGGAGCTCAATAAGCTCAATACCTTTGCCGAGGGATGGATCGGCGGTCTGCAGCTTGCCGCGGCGGCCGAGGCGGCAGGCAAGCATTCCGGGGAGTTGCTGCGCGCGGGCGGAGGGATCGCGGCCGAATATCTGACCCGGGAAATCTTTGAATCGCTGACTCAGGGAGAACGGGATTTTCTAACGGGAACCGGATTCCTTTCCTATTTTGACGCGGATATCTGCGTAAAGCTTTTCGACGGGTTTTCGCAGACGGATTTTGATCAGATGATTGAAGCGCTTATCGAAAAGAATCTTTTTATTATCTGCATCGATGAGCAAAACGGCATGTACCGGTATCACAATATCCTTTCCGAATATCTGACGCAGCAGTTCTCACGCCTGCCGGAGGAACAAAAAAAGGCGCATCACGAAAGATCCGCAAAGGCTTTTGAGCAGCGGGGAGACTGTGAGGAGGCCCTGCGGGAGTTTTGCGCAGCCGACGACTATGAGAATGTGCTTCGCGTGGCGCAGACAATGGGCGGCAGAATAGAGTCGTGGAGCTATCTTGACAAGGTGCCGGTTGACCTGCTCATTGTAGATGCAGACCTTGCGGCACAATGTTTCATGTATAATCTCGGCAATCTTGATATTGAGCGCTGCCGCGTGCTCTATGAGCAATTCAGGGAGCATTACGGCGATTCCGATATCTTCCGGGTCATGCAGTTTGCGGAGGCCTATGTTTCAAGCGGCGAAGGTATCCTGCCGCAATACCAGGCGCTGACCGCCGAGCAGATCGACAGCCTTCACTTCGGGCCTGTCTCCAGAGCGATGATCTTGGTGGAGAATGCAGCCGCGCTGATTGAGCATATGCAGTATGAAGAGGCGGAGAATTGTATCAACAGGGCTCTTGAAACCTGTGCGGGCGCCAATGTCTTTGTTGATTTTTTCGCGTATAACCAGATGGCGCAGATTTATGAGGAAACGGGGCGCCTGAATGAAAGCCTTGCGTGTTATGCAAGGTCGAAGGAGCTGTTCAAATCTCCGACGATGATGTCGGGCATCACATCCAATTTTTATTTCGGCATAGCCGGGGTCTATATGCGGCGCATGGAGCTGCAAAAAGCGGCGGAGGTGCTGGAGCTATCCCGGCAATTATTGAAAGGCGAGCGCATCCATGTGGATATTACCGATATGACGCTGACCTATCATCTTGCCGAGATGGAATTTTTAAGCGGTAATGACGGGGCAGGCGCGTCGCTGGTGGGCGGGATCTTATCCGAATACCCGTCTTTCAGTGTGCTGACCCTGGGAAGGCTGATTCACGAGCTTGCCTGCGCGGGGCTGCTTGCCCCGGAGCTTGCCGACGATTTTCTCAAAGAGCTCGAAAATGCAAGGGATTATAAGCTTCAGCCATTTTATCGGCTGCTGCGCGCCCGCATCCTTTTTGAACGCGGCGAGACCGTGGAAGCCTTCAAAGAAACAGATGACGTACTCACTTTTTCACGCGCGCATAAAAACCGGCTGCGGCTTGTCGAGGCCGGGCTTTTAAAAATATTCATGCTGTCACATAGCCTTCAAATAGCCGAGGAACGCCGGGAAATCAACAATCTGCTGCGTGAGGCCGTTTACTACGCACACAAGGATCGTAACCTCATGCCGTTTTATCTTGACAGGGATACTCTCCTGCCGCTGCTGCGCGAGCTTACCGCGCAGGCAACGGGCAAAAGCGCCCTGAGCGCTGCGGAAGCATCTTTTGTGCAGGACGCCATTACCCTGTGCGGCAGGGTTGACGCGGCTCCCAAGGAACAGGAGGTATTGTCGGCGCGTGAATCGGAGGTGCTGGGCGAAATGGCACAGGGCATCACCAACCGGGAGATCGCTGACAAGCTCTGCATTTCACAGGCGACGGTCAAAACCCATGTGCTGAGCATCTTCGGCAAACTGGGCGTTTCATCCCGCATGATGGCGGTCGATGAAGGGCGTAAGAAAGGGCTCATCCGGTAATTTCAATCGGAAGAAGGATCCCGGCTTATCTGCGGCCCTGCCCACTTTTATTAAAGGCAGATCGACACGGATCGGGCGGCCCGTATCACGGCGGGCTGCCCGATCCGTGTTTCAAATTACGGGCTGTACGATTTAACGGTTTCCGGAAGGCGTCGGTTTTCAATGGGATTAAACCCTCTTTTGGCAAACGGGGTACTTCTGCAAACAGTGTCTTCAGCCCGGCTGCAAGATCAGCATTGCCGCAAAGCAGCGGGTAAAGATCACAGTCCTCGGGGATTTTCATGCCCGCGGCGGCCCGGCATCCGAAAAATTGGCTGCCGGGCCGTCGCTGTATCTTACGTCTCTGCTTTCATGAGTTCGAGCAGACCTGGCCTTTGCCGCGACGGCTCCCGTTGTATCCGTTGCGGTTTCAGCGGCATAAACGGCTGCGCGGATCGCGTGACCGGCAACTTTATCCTTGCAGGCATCAATATAACAAAAAAATTATTATAATAGTATTGACAATAGTGTGTGGCACATCATATAATATAAGCAGAGGTGATATTGTGAACGATGAATCGGAGATCATCAATGGCCTTTTGTTGGAGCTCAGGCGAGGCATGATTATCTTAAGTGTGCTGAGCCAGCTTGATACGCCCAAATACGGCTATTCCCTGATGCAAAGTCTGGAGGAGAAAGGGGTGCCCGTAGACGCAGGCACGCTGTACCCGTTGCTGCGCAGGCTCGAAAAGCAGGAGCTGCTGCACAGCGAGTGGGAGGTTGGCGGTACAAAGCCGCGAAAATACTATTCTTTGAGTGAGACAGGCAAAGCGGTCTATGGGAAGCTGTGCGATGAATGGATCGTCATGGCGGGCAATATGGATAAACTGATAAACCGAAAAGGGGATGGGCCTGATGGGGTTGATTGATCGGTATATATACGCGGTGACAAGGCGTTTGCCGGAAAAACAGCGGGAAGACATTGCAAAGGAGCTGCGCGGTCTCATAGAGGATATGCTCGCTCAGCGGGAAGGCAATGCCCAGACAGGCGACGCAGATATCGAGGCGGTTCTGACAGAGCTCGGTGAGCCCTCGGCGCTTGCCGCAAAATATTCCGGGAAACCGCGACATCTGATCGGGCCGGAGCTATTTGAGCTCTATATCATCGTGCTCAAAATTGCCCTTGCCGCCTCTGTTTTCGGTATCCTGGTGGCTATGGCGGTCCATTATGCCGTTACGCCGCCTCAATACATCGGCGAAGTATTCTCGAATATCTTTGATGCCATTTTTTCCGGGCTTATGGAAGCCTTTGCCTGGGTGACGATCGTTTTTGCGCTCATCGAGCATTTTTCAGTCGATATCAATGCGGCGAAACGGAAACGGGCAAGATGGAAACCGTCCGATCTCCCGGAGATCCCCGTAAAAGGCGCATTGATCAAGCCTTCCGGCCCTATAGTGGGTATCATCTTTATCGCTATTTTCTTCATTCTTATTAATTTTGCTCCGGGGCTGTTCAGCGTTTATTTTTCGAAGGCGGGAGCATCCCCCATTCCGGTCTTCAGTCTCAGCGTGCTCAAAAGCTACATGCTTCTGATCAATATCTGGTTCGCCGTCGCAATTTTCAAAGAGATCATGAAGCTTGTTTGCGGCAGATACAATATAAGTTTTGCAGTCGCCAATGTGCTCCTTGGCAGTATTTCCTTTGTTCTTGCGATGATTATATTCTCAAATTTTCAAATATGGAATTGGAATATCGCTTCGTATTTAGAGCGGATTTACGGCAATTCACTGTCGGGAAGCTACAATGTAAGCCAAATAATGACGATCGCCGCAAAGGCCTTCCTGGGTGTGATTATTTTCTCCTATGCAGTGGATATGATTTCCACAGTCGCAAAGGCAATCAGGTACAACGCGCCGGATTTTAAAAGGATGATGGGCATGGGCAAATAGGGGACCGCTTCATGAATCCCGCTGCTTTTTGAATGGCCCGCCGGGCATGGTTCCGCGCTCAAAACAATCCCCGCCGCCTCCACACGAGGTGACGGGGATTGTACAGTTTCTTATTAGTACTCGCCGCCATCCGCTCGGCGTCTGAGCGGCTTCAAGCGGAGTCTCAAAGGCCACGCGCCAGCCGTCACCCTGCTTATACTATTTTCTTTTTAATCGGTAGATAAAATCTACCGATTAATACCGCCGCATTTTGCGGCGGACGGCGGCGCACCGCCGAGAAAAGCCGTTCAATACTCATCAACTCGCCATCGGCGAG
>JARLHS010000090.1 GCA_031292115.1 Clostridia bacterium
CGCCGGCGTGATGATCGCGTCGATCGTGGGCGCGAGCCCGGGGCGTTTTAACTACTTCGCGGAGCTTGAAACGGCGGGCAAATGCCTTGAATGGGTGAAGGATCATCTGGCGCTCGACGAAATCGGCATCTACCTCGAGAAACGGCACGTCACCGATTCACGCGAGGCAGTCTATACAAGCCTTTACGAATACATGATGCATGCGGTGGCGGACGTGCCCGCGGGCAGCCACGGCGTGCTGTTCACCCCATGGCTCCACGGCAACCGCTGCCCGTTTGAGGATCCCAACGCCAGAGGCATGTTCTTTAACATCGGCATTGAGACCGGCAAGACCGATCTGATCCGCGCGGTGCTGGAGGGGGTCTGCTACCATCTGCGCTGGATGGTGGAAGCACAGGCCCGCAAGGTGGCCCCGTCGGACACCATACGCTTTGTGGGCGGCGGCGCGCTCTCACCCGTAACCTGCCAGATCCTTGCGGATATGCTTGGCCGGCGCGTGGAAACGGTGAGCAACCCACAGAATGTCGGCGCCGTGGGCGCGGCGGTGATCGCAGCCGTCGGCCTCGGGGCAGTGGCCGGCATTGAGGAGGCGGGCGATCTGATCCCCCCCTCGGCCGTTTATCTGCCGAAGAGCGAAAACAAGGCGGTTTACGACCGGTACTTTACGGTATTCAAGTCGCTTTACAAGATGAACAGGGAAAGCTTCGCTGCGCTCAACGGCGCCGGCTGATTTCGGCACCGTTGAGCGCAGCGTAAACTTCCCGGCAGGGCCGGATTATTCCGTGGGCCCGGAGCCGGAGGTCAGAAGGCTTCTGACGCGAAACTCCGCGCCGATGCCCTCTGCCAGCGCGCGGCAGCGCGCGATCTGTTCGTCGTCGATCACGTCGACGACGGATAAAATGACTTTCGGGATGTATCGGATACAGTCGGCGGCAAATTTCATCACCGCATCAAATGTCCTCTCGCCGAAAACGGGGCTGCACAGCTTTGCATATGTCCTGGCATCGGGCGCGTTGAGGCTGATCGAGATGACGTCGACAATCCCAGCGAGCTCGGGCGGCGTTTCTCTGCCGCAGATCAGGTCGGACTGCCCGTTGGTATTGATACGGATGGGAATTTTATGGGTCTGCCGCAGCGCGTGGCAGACCCACACGACGTCGTCGAAGCGCTCGAGCGGCTCGCCGTAGCCGCAGAAAACAAGCTCTGAATACTGTGTGAGGCCGCTTGCCTCGATTTCGCCGAGGATCTCTTCCTTGGAGGGCTCGCGCTCGAGCCAGAGGCTGTCGGCGCTGCCGACGCCTTCCCCATAGCGGCGGATGCAAAATTCACAGCAGTTGGTGCAGCGGTTGGTTACATTTACGTAAAGGCCGGCTCCGACCTTGTAGGTGACGGACATATGCAAAAACTCCCTTCAATTGCTGCCGGACGCGCCGGGCAGCGGTGTTTTTATGCCGAAGCAGAACGCGGTGTTCGCGATAAACTGCTCGGCTGCCGCCTCTGGCTCGATGCCCCGCAGCAGCGCGATGCGCTCAAGTGTGCGGGGCAACATGGTGGAATCGCACCGCCTGCCGCGAAACGGCTCGGGAGCCATGTAGGGGCAGTCGGTTTCAATCAGGATACGGTCAAACGGCAGCGCAGCCGCCGTCTCGGTGGCCTTTCGCGCGTTTTTAAACGTGACAACGCCCGTAAAGCCGATGTAGAGGCCGAGGCGAACGAGCTGAGCGGCCATTTCGGGGCTGCCGGAGAAGCAGTGCATCACGCCGCGCGGGCGGTAGCGGCGCAGCAGCTCCATGGTGTCGCCGTGCGCCTCGCGGTCGTGGATGATCACGGGCAGACCGAGCCTGTTCGCAAGGGCGAGCTGCGCCTCAAAAATGCGAAGCTGCGTCTCACGCGGGCAGGCTTCAAAATGGTAATCGAGCCCGATCTCGCCGATGGCGACAACCTTTTCATTTGAGGTGAGCGATGCGATCCGATCAAGGTCGCCTTCCGCGGCCTGCGCGGCATCCTCCGGGTGGATGCCCACGGCCGCGTAAAAATACGGCCATCGCTGCGTAAGCCGCACGGCGTCTTCGCTTGAAGCCGCGGAGCAGCCCACGTTGACGACGCCGACAACGCCGGCGTCGGGAAGCCGCGCGAGGATCTCTTCGCGGTCCGCATCAAACGCCGCGTCGTTATAATGAGCGTGCGAATCAAAATATTGCATGGCCATCAGTGAATTTTCGCCCCCGAAGGAACTTTGTCGTCAAGCAAAACGACGCTCGCGGCGCCGTCCGCGTCTGCGGCAAGGATCATGCCCTGGCTCTCGACGCCGCGCAGCTTTGCGGGCTTCAGGTTGTAAACGAGCGCGATCTTGCGGCCCACGAGCTGCCCGGGCCCGTACCATTTCGCAATGCCGGAAACGACCTGCCGCTCCTCGCCGCCCACGTCGAGCGTGAGCCTGAGCAGCTTTTCCGAGCCGGCAACGGCTTCGCAGCCTGTTACCAGCGCGGCGCGCAGCTCGATCTTTGCAAAGTCATCGATGCCGATGACACCGGCGGGCACGGCAGCCGTGTGCGCCTGCGGGGCATCCGTGCGCGCCGCTGCGGCCTGCTGCGGCACAGCCTCCTGCCCGTCGGCCAGCTGCGCGAG
>JARLHS010000091.1 GCA_031292115.1 Clostridia bacterium
ATCGCGCAGCGCGACGGGCTGAGTTTCAGCGTCAGCGTCTCGCATTCCAGAGAATATGCGGCCGCGGTCGTCGTGGCTGAGAAAATATAGGCCTCACACGTGCGGGCTTTTCAACCTTTTTCAATAAAAATTGTGCCGGATGTATCACACAGGATCAAGGAGAATGACAGCTATGAAAATTATTACCTGTGAACAGATGAAACTGGCGGAAAGTGCCGCGGTGGAATACGGCATTTCTACAATGAGGCTGATGGAAAATGCCGGCGCCGCAGCCGCCCGCTTTATCCGCGACACCGTCGCCGTTTCGGGCGCAGAAATCACCGTGCTCTGCGGCAGGGGCAACAACGGCGGAGACGGCTTTGTGGCCGCGCGCAAGCTCATGGAAAACGGCGCGAGAGTCAGTGTGGTGCTCGCCTGCGGAGTACCTGCTTCGCCGGAAGCCACGGAAATGCTTGAGCGCCTGCGTGACCTTGATTTGTCCATCGTCGATTATACCGCCGAGCCGCAGCAGTGCCTCAAGCTCATCGCCTCGAGCGACCATATCGTCGACGCCGTCTTCGGCACCGGCTTCCACGGCGTCATTGAAGGCCCCCTTGAAGCGCTCTTCGAGGCCGTACGCGCCGGCAGTGCAAAGATATTCGCCATCGACATGCCCAGCGGCGCGAACGCCGACACCGGCGAAGTAACCGCGAACTGCATCCGGGCCGATTATACCATCACCTTCGCTGCGCCCAAGGCGGGCCAGTTTACCTTCCCCGCGGCCGAATTTTGCGGCTACATCAAAACAATGGATATCGGCATCCCCGAAGCCGCAATTGAAGGCTTTAAGAATCCCGTGGAGATGCTCGAGCAAAAAATGATAAAAAGCGCGCTGCCTGTCCGCCTGCGCGACAGCAGCAAGGCTAATTACGGTCGGCTTCTGTGCCTGTGCGGCAGTCTCGGGTTTTCCGGGGCGGCTTATCTTTCCGCCTCGGGCGCGCTGCGCTGCGGCGCGGGGCTTGTGTCGCTCGCCGTGCCGGAGCCGATTTACACGCTCACCGCCTCAAGGCTCGCCGAGGCTATCGTTTTCCCGGCCGAAGCGACCGAAACCGGCTCGTTTGCTTATGCAAATCTTGAAAAAATCCTTGGCGTTGCCGAAAAATCGACCGCGCTGCTCATCGGCTGCGGCCTCTCGCAAAATGAAGAAACGCTGCGGCTTGTGCGCGAGCTCGTCGCGGCCGTTTCAATCCCGGTTGTTTTGGATGCGGACGGCATAAATGCGTTCGCGGGGCATATAGATTTACTGCGGGAATCCAAAGCGCCACTGCTGCTTACGCCGCATATGGGCGAAATGGCGCGGCTGATCGGACAGACCTCCGCCTATGTGAAAAACAACCGGCTCAGCACAGCCACAAACCTTGCCGGTGAAACGGGCGCCACCGTCGTGCTTAAGGGCGCATACACCATCATTGCCACACCCCGCGGCGGCGCTTTCATTAACCCGACGGGCAACCCGGGCATGGCCAAGGGCGGCAGCGGCGATATCCTTGCCGGCATGGCGGCCTCGCTGTGCGCGCAGGGCATCTCGACCGACGCCGCGGCCTGCTGCGCCGCCTATCTGCACGGCCTTGCGGGCGACCGCTGCGCGGAGCGTCTTTCACAGACGGCGATGCTACCGAGCGACATGCTTTTGGAGCTCCCGACGATATTCCGCGATCTCTCGCGCTGAAGGGGCTGTCTCACCGCAGCACCCCCGCCGCGTGTCCGACGCGGCGGGGGTGCTTTATGAAAATTTTCAGGCGCATTGCGGCGCTGCTGCTTGTGCTTCTGGTTTCAGTGGTGCCGGTCTCGTGTGCAAAAAAGGGCGACGCGCTGAAAAGCGAGGCCGCGAAGCAGCTTTCGCGCGGCTTTGAGTGCACGGCTGCCGTCACCTGGAACGGCAGCAGCTATCAGGTGAAGCTCGCACGGCCGTCGTCCGGAGTGTGTACGATGTCGTTTATCAAGCCCGCCGAGCTCTCTGCGCTTTCGTTTGAGCTCGGCAAGGATGGGCTCAAGGTGAAATTCGGGCAGCTCGAGGCTTCGATCGACCCCACCTCGCTGCCACAGACGGCACTTTTCAATACCATACTCGGGGCGCTCGACGAGGCGGCCAGCCCCACCGGCGTACACGCGGCGGCCGCCGCGAACGGCGGATACCGTATCACGGGCAAGACGCAGGCGGGCAGCTTTACGCTGATGCTTGGCCCGGATTTCAAGCCCAGATCGCTGGCATTCTCGGGCCTCAATCTCAGCGCGGATTTTAAGGATTTCAAATTTTCCTGATGCGGATTTCAATTTGACACCATGCAAAAGGGCTTTTCGGCAGGGCAGCGTCCCCCGCCGAAAAGCCCTTTTTTATTCTGTTTGTGCGCCGATCCGCGCTTTTTTCAAACTGGGACTCTGATTATGAAGGGGCGTTGCCGCGCGAGGCGAGAAAATGGCGCAGATTATCCTTTTCAAAGCAGTGCAGGTAGGCATCCTCCAGCGTGATCTTCCCGGCTATGACAAGCTCCGACAGCGAGTAATCCATCGGCATCATGCCGGCCTTAATGCCGGTCTGCATGGTGGAGACAATCTGGTAGGTCTTCGCCTCCCGCACCTGGTTGCGCACGGCGTCGGTCATGAGCAGCACCTCAAAAGCCGCGACGCGGCCGAGAGCGCCCTTTTGCTTGATCAGCTGCTGGGAAACGATGCCCTGCAGCGAGCTGGCGAGCTGAATGCGGATCTGCTGCTGCTGCTGTGCGGCGAACATATCGATAATGCGCTCAACGGCGGAAGGCGCATCCATGGTGTGCAGTGTCGAAAGCACAAGATGGCCCGTTTCGGCCGCCGAGATGGCGGTGGAGATCGTCTCAAGGTCACGCATCTCACCGAGCAGGATGATGTCGGGGTCTTCGCGCAGCGCGCTGCGCAGAGCGCCGGGAAAGTTGACCGTATCGGCACTGACCTCGCGCTGGTTGATGATGCAGGTGTTGTGCGCGTGGAGGTATTCAATGGGGTCTTCAATCGTGATGATGTGCGCGCGGCGGTTATGGTTGATAAAGTCGATCATTGCGGCAAGTGTCGTCGATTTTCCGGTGCCGGTGGCGCCCGTGACAATGATCAGTCCCCGGCGCTTGAGCGCGAGCTCCTTCAGTACGGCGGGCAGACCCAGCCCGTCGATCGTGGGCATCGAGCTGCGGAAGATGCGTATGGCGGCGGCATAGCTGTGCCGCTGTCTGTAACAATTGACGCGAAATCGCCCCAGCCCGTAAACGGAGTAGGAAAAATCCACCTCGCCGTTATCGGCCACGCACTTTTTTTGCGCGTCGTCGAGCATGAAGAAGCAGAGCTCGCGTGTATCGTCGGGTGTAAGCGCCGGGCAGTCCTCGATCGGCAGGAGGCTGCCGTCATACCGCAGGGTCGGCGGCACGCCGACCGTCAGGTGAAGATCGGAGCAGTTTTTGTCGACTGCAATCTTGAGCATTTCGTGAAGAGTAAGTGTGCGCATGGATCAGAATCCTCCCGTTTTGTGTCAATTGATGCCGTAGGCGATCTTGACAAGCTGATCGGTTGAGGTCTCGCCCTTGAGTACGAGCTCGGTGCAGCTGTCGCGCAGTGATATAGTGCCGAAGCGCTGCGCGCACTGGTGCAGCTGGTCGATATTGGCGCGGCGGTCGATAAGCTCGCGTATTTCCTTATTGACGGCGATAATTTCATGCACCGCCATGCGCCCCTTGTAGCCCGTATTGTTGCAGTAGGGGCACCCCGCCGGCTTATAAAGCTCCGTCGGGCTGGTAAGCCGCAGAAGCATCATCTCGTTATGTTCGGGGCGGTAGGGCTGCTTGCACCGCGGGCAGAGCCGGCGAACAAGACGCTGCGCCACCACGCCCACA
Organism: Clostridia bacterium; assembly: GCA_031292115.1. Lineage (GTDB taxonomy): Bacteria > Bacillota > Clostridia > Oscillospirales > Ethanoligenentaceae > JARLHS01. Next base: position 3,894 of record JARLHS010000091.1, read on the forward strand.
AGCGACGCCGAAACGAGGAAAGGCTCAACGCCCATATCGATCAGCCGATGCACCGTTGAGGCCGCGTCGTTGGTATGAATGGTGGAAAGCACAAGGTGGCCCGTGATGGCGGCGCGCACCGCAATCTCGGCCGTTTCGGAATCGCGTATCTCGCCGATCATGATGATGTCGGGATCCTGCCTCAGGATGGAGCGCAGGCCGCTTGCGAAGGTCAGGCCCGCCTTCTGATTGATCTGCACCTGGTTGATGCCCGCCATGCGGAACTCGACGGGATCCTCAACCGTGACAATATTGAGCTCGGGCTTGTTCAGCTCGCTTAAAACGGTGTAAAGCGTCGTTGTCTTGCCGCTGCCCGTCGGCCCGGAGACCAGCACGATGCCGTTCGGATTTTTGATGATGCCCGAAAAAAGCTCCCAGTTGGAGCCTGAAATGCCCAGAGAAGGATAACGCAGCTCGCTGCCCTGCGCGCCGAGG
>JARLHS010000092.1 GCA_031292115.1 Clostridia bacterium
CCTGACGATGATCGATGCGTTTGACAACGCGTGCCGGTTTACTGATCAGCCGCCCGAATCGATCCTTCCGGCCTTCACGGAGAATCCGGCAAGGCAGGCGGGCGTCTCCCTGCGCAAAGGCTCGCTCGAAAGCGGGAAGGATGCCGATTTTATCATACTCGACTCAAACGGCAGCCTCAGGGCCACCTATGTCAGGGGCACCGCCGTCTACCGCGCATAATGTGATCTCATGGTGGCCAAAGCGGCAGGCATTAAAATGCAGATTATATCCGCATTTTAATGGGGAAATAGTCAAACATTATTTAAACATATATACAATTAAACAGTGATTTTTCAATCGTCCCAGTCCGGCAGCCACCTTTCCTGAGAAAGGTGGCTGCCGGACTTCATTTGTGAAGACATTTTCATAGGGAAACGCTGTGACGCGTTTCATTTTTCTTTAGCCCGGCGGATATTGGTGTTACTGGTTGAGCAGATAGGTCACGTACATGTCCGCGATGTTGAGCGCGGCCGCGAACGGGTAGGCGTGATAGGCGTTGCTCTGCTCCTTGCCGCCGACATAGGCGCGCGCGGCGTCGTCGTAGCCGCCCATGTGCCAGCGGATGGCGAGCGCCTCCTCGTCGGTGAGCGGTATATACTTCATGGCGAGGTAGACGGATTTTTCACCGTGGCCCATCGGAAGCCGGTCGTCGATGCCGAACGATTCCTCTTCCTCCCAGCGTTTTTCGCCGGGGATCTTCACATTGCGCGTCTGCCGGGTGAAAAAATTGACCTTGCACAGATCGTGCAGCAGGCCCGTGATGATCAGCGTATCCTCCCCGAGGTCTGGAAGCGTCTTCGTGAAGTTTCTCAGATATTTGTAAACGGCGAGGCTGTGCGTGACAAGGCCGCCGATAAAGGCGCCGTGATACTGCGCGCTGGCCGGGGCCGTGAAGAAATCGGTTTTGCTGCAGAGCCAGTCGATGAGGTCGTCAATGCCTTCGCGCTGCGTGCTCCTGAGCAGCCCGATAAATTCCTCCTGGAGCGAAGCCAGCTTTTCCGGCGACAGCGACGGCACTTCTTTCATCAGGATTCCTCTTTTCTCAAAAGTCCGTACTTTATTTTAAGCCTTTTGAGCTTTTCAAGCAAGGGGTTTGCCAAAATTAGCAGAAAGATTACCGTCGAAGCGCTGTGAATGGTGTCGAAAACAAACGAAGAGGCATAGGTGGCGGCGACAGCCTGCCACGTCAGATTGAAGCCGTTAGCAAAAACATAAGAGAGGTTGGTGATGCCCCCGAAAAGGTAGCCCGCGAGCGCACCGGCGATATAGAGGAAGATGCGCCGCCGGAAAAGGCCCGCCCCCTGCGCGAGGCCCGTAAGCAGGCCGATGAGCCCCCACGCGAACATCTGCCACGGTGTCCACGGCCCCTGCCCGAAGAAGAAATTTGACAGCAGCCCCGAGAGCGCGCCCGTGATAAACCCGGCCTCGGGCCCGAAAACGGCGCCCGTCAGCATTACGATGGCCGTCACGGGCTTGAAGCTGGGCAGCGCGGCGAACGCGATGCGCCCCGCCACCGCAATGCCGCTCATCACGGCGATGGGGACGATTTCGCGCGCCTGTGGCCTGCGCCGCTCAAAAACCGCAAAGAACGGCACGAGCGCGAGCACGACGATGACGCTGCTCAACAGATAGTAGCTCCCGCTGCCGAGCGCCGCATAGGCGACGAGAAGCACGGGGATCACCGCCACGGAGGCGGCCGCGACTATGCGCAGCGCAGCCGGATGCGGCGCTATTCTTTTACGTTGAGGCCGCATAGCTTCACCACATCCCCGCTCGTTACGGCATTTTTAAAGACGCCGCGCGACATCCGGTTTGCCGCCGTCGTGTAAAAACTGTTGCCGGAGAAAAATCGCACGGGCTCATCCTCCGAAATGACGCCGCCGTCAAAAAACATTGCGCAGCGGTGAGCATACTGTGCGGCAAACTCGATATCGTGCGTCACCATCACGAGGCAGACGCCGCGTGCCGTGAGCGAGGAGAAAATGCCGGCGAGCTTTTCCTTGAACTGCGCGTCGAGCCCCTTTGTTGGCTCGTCAAGCAGCAGCAGCTTCGGCTCGAGCAGCAGCAGCTTGGCAAGCGCGGCCTTCTGCTGCTCGCCGCCGCTCAGGTCACCGGGATTCGCCCCGAGCAGCGGGGCGAGCCCGAGCTCCGCCGTCACCTGCTCGAGCAGCGCAGCCGCCCGCTCCTTCGGCTGCGCACTGGCGACTTCACGCAGGTCGTCGATCAGACGGTTTGCGTTAAAAAGCGCCTGCGGGTTCTGCGGAAGCAGCGCGACGCCTCCGCGGTAAAGCTCGTTGCCGCGGTAGTCGCTCAGCGGCCTGCCGCCGATGCGGATACTGCCGCGATAGTGGCGGCGCACGCCCGCGATGCAGGAAAGCGCGGTCGTCTTGCCCGTGGCGTTTCCTCCGAGGATGCAGGCGAGCTCGCCCGGCCAGGCGCTGAAAGACAGCCCGCGCAGCACGTCGGGCCCGCTTTTGTCGTATTTAAACCATACTTCCTTAAGCTCCACTGCGGGCGTGCCGCTGTGCGCCGGGCGTTCCGGGAGGGGGAGGGCGTCGGATTCCGGCACGCCGACGACCCCTTCGAGCCAGCGCCTGCCGTCACGGATGGTCAGCGGGCATTCCCC
>JARLHS010000093.1 GCA_031292115.1 Clostridia bacterium
ATCGAGGAGGAGAATCTCTGCGAGCGCTCGACGCATCTCGGCGAGCTTTTCCTCAGGCGCATGGAGAAGATGAAGAGCGAGCACAAAATCATCGGCGACGTAAGGGGCAAGGGCTGCCTGCTGGCGATGGAGCTCGTGAAGGACAGGGAAACGAAGGAGCCGTTTGAAGAGGCGGGCTCGCTCGTTTACCAGAAGGCGTTTGCAAAGGGGCTTGCATGGGTGCCGTCGCACCACATCCTTCGCATCTCTCCCCCGCTGATCATGGAGGACGACATGGCCGAGAAGGGCCTCGACATCATGGAGGAGGCCGTCGCGGAGGCCGAAAAGCAGCTGGGGTATTAAAAGCAGAACTTTAGAAACAGGAAATCCGGTCTGCCGCGCACCGCAAACGACGGCAGCCGTAGGTGCGCGGCGGCGGCAGGTGGGAGAATATGAGATACTTACTCGGCGTGGATGCGGGAACGACTTCGTTCAAGGCCTCGCTTTTCAATGAAGACGGGGCGCTGGTTTCAAGTGCATCCGGGGAATATTCACTGATTGTCGGCGATGGTCTGATCGAATTTGAGGCCGAGGCCTACTGGGGCGTATTCAAGGACGTGGTTCGGCGCACGCTGCAGAGCGCAGGCGGCGTTGATAAAAGGGACGTTAAAGCCCTCGCCATCGACTGTCAGGGCGAAACGATGATCGTGACGGATGCGGCCGGGAGGCCGCTGAGAAACGCAATCGTGTGGCTTGACAGCAGGGCCGTAAGCGAGGCGGAGAGCATCCGCGAAGCATTCGGCAGGCAAAAGGTTTATGAAATCACCGGCCAGAACGAGATAACGGGCGGCTGGCCCGCATCAAAGATTTTATGGCTGAAGAATAACGAGAAGGATGTTTTCCGCAGTGCCGGAAAATTCATGCTGCTTGAGGATTATCTGATTTTCAGGCTTACGGGCCTTTTCGCGACGGAAAAATCCGTCCAGTCGTCCTCACTGATGCTGGATATCCGAAAGGGCGTCTGGTGGGGCGAGATGCTTGAGTTTATCGGGATAACGCCGAATGAGCTGCCCGTGCTGCATGAGCCGGGCGACTATATCGGCGGCGTGAGCGCGATAGCCGCGCAGGAGACCGGGCTCAGCGCTAACACCGCCGTGGTGGCCGGAGCGCTCGACCAGCTTGCAGGTGTAATCGGCGCCGGAGTCGTGCGGCCCGGTCTGGTCAGCGAGACGACCGGAACCGCCATGGTGCTCTGCACGCAGGTCGAATCCATGCCCCCGTACAAGGCGGAGAACCTCGCACCTTGCCACTACCATGCGCTGAAAGGCAAATACTGCGTCCTTCTGTGGTCGCCGGCCGCCGGGCTGGTGCTGAAATGGTTTAAAAACAGCTTCTACGACGGCGGGGTTTCCTATCAGAAGCTCGACGAGGAAGCGGCCGGCATTCCGGCCGGCTCCGACGGGCTGCTGATGCTGCCGCATTTGTGCGGCGCCAATCTGCCGGTATACAACGCTTCGGCAAAGGGCGTGTTTTACGGGATAACCCTCGCCCACACGCGGGCGCATTTCGTCAGGAGCGTTATGGAATCCGTGGCCTTTATGATGCGCAGAAATCTTGAATACCTCGACGGGATGGGTGTACACACCAGCGAGCTCCGACTAATGGGCGGAGGGGCCGGGAGCAGGGTGTGGAACGGCATCAACGCCGATGTCACGGGTAAAAACGTGCTGATCCCGAAAAACACCGAGACGGCCTGCCTGGGAGCTGCGATTCTGGCCGGCACAGGCGTCGGTATTTTCAGCTCAGTAGAGGCCGCCTGTGAAAAAACGATTGAAATCGCACAGGCGCTGCGGCCTGATGAAGAGAATCTCAAGGCATATCAGCGTTATTACGAAGCCTACTGCCGGCTTGACGGGAGCCTCGACCCGATTTTCAGTGAGATCAGCTTGTGAGCCGGCATGACCCGGTATGTTGATGCAGGCAGAGGATGTTTGAAGATCTGTAAGGAAGGTAGGATAATTATGTTAAAACCAAGAGGAGCGTTCGCGGGATTCGGCGAGGTGAATTCCCCAATGGATGTCATCGAGGCAAGCTGCGCGCGGGCGAAGCAGCTGCTTGAGCACAGTGGGATCGAGCTGATATCCACCCCGGTGATAACCGACGACTGCGAAAGGCGCGATATCAAACGCGCGATCTCCAATTTAAAGGGGAAGGATTTTGACTTTTTGGTCGTCTGCCTCGCGGGTTGGATACCGACGCATGCCGTGATAGACATTATCAATGAATTCAAAGAGAAGCCCATGATATTATGGGGCCTTTCCGGCCGATATGAGGGCGGCAGGCTGGTGACGGCCGCGGCGCAGGCGGGCACTTCGGCCCTGAGAAAAGTCATGGAGGATATGGGGTTCAACTTCACCTATGTCTACAATCTGCCCGGTAAAGACGACGGTGTGGAAAAGGTTGTGCGCTATGCGACCGCTGCAGCCGCTGCCGCAAGGCTCAGGAGGGCGCGCATCGGCATGATGGGATACAGGGATATGAATCTTTACGGGACACTTTTTGACGGGGTTTCCCTCAGGTCGAGAATTGGCCCCGATATCGAGATCTTTGAGATGCTCGAGATGATGCAGAGGCTTGAAAGCCTGGATAAAGCGTCGATCGATAAGGTTGTCGAAGAGCAGATCGAGGCGAAGTGGAAGTTTGTCAATGATGAAAACAGGGAAGTCCTTCAAAAGGGCGCGGCATACTACCTTGCCATCCGGCAGAAGGTGGTGGAGCGCGGATATGAAGCGGTGTCGCTGATCGATGTGGACGGCATGAAAAAGCTGCTGGGCTTTCCTCCTGCGATCATTTTCATGCTGCTCGGGCAGGATCCCGGCATCTGCACGGTGCCGGAAAACGACTCGCTGGGCGCCGTGACACAGCTGATGGCGCGGTATCTGACAGGCCAGATCTCGGCTTATCTGGAATTTTATGAATTCATGGAGGAGAGCGTTCTTTTAGGTGCTCCGGATTTTGTACCGGATGAGGTCGTGGATGGCGACATAAAGGTCATGTTCGCGAACTTCGGGAAAATCAGCGCCGGCGCGATGAATGTTTCAACCGTTAGGAGCGGCAGGGTATCGATATTCAGGCTGACGGCCAAAGACGGCCGGTATGCGATGCACATGGCCGGCGGGGTCGCCTCCGTCCCCGGCAAATGGGAGGAGGCCGGCTGGAGCCAGCCCGCTCCGCAGCTGCCGAGCCTTGAAATTAAGCTGGATATGCCGGTTGAGCAGTTTGCACAGAACGTCATGTCGCAGCACTATATCGTCACCTACGGGGATAATCTTGCCGTCATGAAGGATCTTTGCAGGATTTTGGGTGTGGATGTGATCGAATAGGCCCGGCGGCTGGATGCTAAATCTGATTTATCTTTTCTTATAGCTCAGACGATCGTTTGAGTATAGACTGGGCCCTTTGGCATAAACTATTTTATGCTTTCACACTGTTAGGCGATAGACATGCGCGATAGCGCAGGTCTATCGCCTGTCTGCTTTGCGGCAGGCGGCATTTGCCGCCAGGAGAGCCATTTAATACGCATCTCGAAAAACACAACATGCTTTTGCACGCCGTCGGAAGCGGCGATAAAAAGCGGTTTACCGCATTTTAATTGGAGATCGGTATGATAAGGGAGGATCGGGCTTGAAGTCTGTATACAGGTTTGCCCTGCTGTTCTTGGTAATGGGAATGGCTTATTCGCAGTTGGAGCTATTCTGGAAGGGATACACAAACTTGCCCATGACCTTTATTGGAGGAACAGCGGGGTCTCTGATTGGGGCGTTAGACAGTCACAGGGCAAAGAATAACGATAAACTCTGGCCGGTTTATCTCGTTGGCTTAATCATCATACTCGATCTTGAGTTCATTTCCGGCAGCATCTTCAACCTGTATTTCCATATGAATTTATGGGATTACAGTCGTGATTTTATGAATCTGGACGGGCAGATTTGCCTGCCATATGCTCTATTATGGCTTGCTTTGATTCCCGGCACCGTGTGGCTCAATGAATTATTACGGTGGAAATTGTTTGATGAGCCTGTCCCACCCGGGTTATGGTATTACTATAAAAGTCTCTTTGCGTTCAAATGACGCGTATCCGATAAAAAAAGCGCCTTCGCACAATGACGGAGTCGTTATCATTCTGCTTCGCTATGGCAGCCGCAACAGCAGCTGCCCATGTTGGGAGGGATAAAAAAAGGCGCTTCAAAGAGCGCCTTTACAGATTGCAGATGGTAAGGACGGAAAGATTTTCACTTTGATGAGTTTTACCGTTTCCTCGTTCCACCGCAAACGATTGCCATAATCAATGCACCGACTGACGCAGAAAGTGTGATGGTGATGACGTAGAAAAGGATTCTCATAAGGGATCTCTCCTTATACTTTTCACCCATTACACTGCGGATATCATTCCGCAGTGTAATGCCTGCCGCTTTGCGGCGGATGGCGGCGGTAGCCGCCAAGAGAGCCGTTTAATACCAATCTCGCAAAAACATGACATGTTTTTGCATGCCGCTGGAAGCGGCGGTAAAAAAGCGGTTTTATCGCTTTTTTATTTGGAGATTAGTATTACTATTTCAGGATAGCGTCTGTGTCTTTCGAAAAATAGGCGCGTGATGAGGCGCTTTCCCCGCAGCCGGGAATAACTCAGCCCCCTACCGAAAGCTTCGGGCAAAATCCACTACCCTCGGCAGCTCGGGGGAAGTTTTCATCGCGCCCTTTTCCACCATGCCGCTGATTGCGACGAAGCCCCTGTCTTTCCATTTCAGGTAAGCGGCCAGTTCCCTGTACTGCTCAACTGCCGCCGAAAATACATCCGGTGAATAGGAATCGAGCAGCAGAGCACAGCCCGAGGGGTGATAACCGATGCTGTCCCTCGCGTAGAGGCGGTTGAGAACCGCCGCAATCTGGGCCGTCAAGCCGTAGGAATAGATTGGAGAAGCCAATACGACCATATCGGCCTTGTCCATCGCCGCAAAAACATCGGACATGCCATCCTTCTGCACGCAAACCCCGTCGTGTGCCTGGCAGTAATCGCAGCCGACACAAGGTTTTACCTTCGTTTCGCTCAGGTTGATTTTGGTTACGGTATTGCCGCTCTGCCGCGCACCGTCAATAAAAGCGTCGGCCATGATTTCAGTGTTTCCGCCCCTGCGCGGGCTCCCATTGATCAGCAGAATGTCCATAGAGCTTCCTCCCGCTCGCATATGTGTAGCTTTGGTTGCGAGCCGTACAGCACTCAAACTCTGTACGGCTTCAGTATGCATATGGGTATCGCAAATATCTGCTAATTAACAGTATAAAACAATTATACAATATTAAGCAATTGTTTCAAGCAAATTTCGGAGAATATTTGTCGATACTACTATTTCTTTGGGGCATTATCCCTGGCCTTGCGGCAGGCATTAAACTGCGGAATTATATCCGCAGTTTAATGGGAGAACAATATAAAAGATGCAGAATAAAAAACGTAAAACAAAAACGCCCATAGCATAAAGCTATAGGCGCATCTTGTCTGCGGCTTCAAGCCGCTGGCGGAGAGAGAGGGATTCGAACCCTCGGTCGGTTCAACGCCAACACACGATTTCCAGTCGTGCCCCTTAGACCAGCTCGGACATCTCTCCATAGGTCTTAAAAACTGGACGCCTGATTATTATAATTGAAAAGTGACAAAAAATCAAGCCCTGATTGAAATGTTTACGCGTTTCCTCAAAAAATCATTGCCCGGCTTGCGTTCTGAGCGGCTCTGCGCGGTTTATCCGTTTCAGCCTGTTTCTCAGATGATGCGAAGGGACGTTGCTCCTGCTTTCCTGCTTTGCAGGTAAACCTGCAATTCAATGCCAGCCGATCTGAAACAAACGGGTGGCTTGCCCCCGCCGGCGGTCGCATGAAGGGAGGCGCGCCGCTTTCAGGCTCATCCCTGCGATTCTGCTCTGCGCAGATGCCGCAGGAGTCTGTACATCGCCA
>JARLHS010000094.1 GCA_031292115.1 Clostridia bacterium
GGTCGCTGTCAGCGGCGGGCAAATACAGAGTATGTTTTTGCAAGAATAGTATAACAACAGGGGTTTTTCAGGCGGCTGCCTGAAAAACCCCTTTCTAATACTGCCTTTGGATTCCATCACAAGCGATTTCCCGTTACCGGATTACGCGCACCCGGATCACGCCTTCAATTTTTTTGAGGCCCTCGACGGTCTTGTCGATCGAGTCGCCGCTGATGTCGAGGATGGTGTAGGCGTATTCCTTCTTGGATTTGTTGAGCATGTTTTCGATATTGATGCCCTGGCTAGCGATATTGCTGGAAATCTGTGAAAGCATGTTGGGAATATTTTTGTGAATGACCGTGATGCGGGTTTCGGCCGTGAAGGGCATCTCGGCATTGGGGAAATTCACCGAATTGCGGATCGTACCCATCCGGAGGAAACCGATCAGCTCCTGCGCCGCCATTGACGCGCAGTTGTCCTCGGATTCGGGTGTGGAAGCTCCGAGATGCGGGATCGAAATGACGTTGGGCACGCCGAGCAGCTCGTCATTCGGGAAATCGTGTGTATAGGAGGCCACCTGCCCGGAAGCGAGCGCTTCTTTGAGGTCGGCATTGGCGACCAACTCGCCGCGCGCGAAATTGAAGAGCCGCACGCCGCGTTTCATCGAGGCAAACGCCTCTGCGTTCAAGTGCCCGCGCGTTTCCGGCGACAGCGGCACGTGGACGGTGATGAAATCGGAGCATTCAAAGAGCGCCTTGAGGCTCGGAGCGCGTTTGATCGCACGCGAAATGCCCCATGCGGAGTCAACGGAAAGATAAGGGTCGAAGCCATAGACTTCCATCCCGAGGCTGTGGGCGGTGTTGGCGACCATCACACCGATGGCGCCGAGCCCGATCACGCCGAGCTTTTTGCCGGCGAGCTCGGGGCCCGCAAATTTGCTTTTGCCTTTTTCGACAAGCTTTGGCACCTCGTCGCCGCTGCCCGTGAGGGTCTTTGCCCAGTCAATCGCATAGGGGATGTTGCGCGCCGTCAGCAGCATCGCACCGATGACAAGCTCCTTGACGGCGTTGGCATTTGCCCCGGGTGTGTTAAAAACAACAATGCCAGACTCGCTGCATTTTTCAACGGGGATATTGTTCACGCCGGCGCCGGCCCGCGCGACGGCCTTGAGGGAAGCGGGCAGCTCTATTTCGTGCAGGGAGGCGGAACGCACGAGAATCGCGTCGGGGGAAGCGATATCATCGCCATAAGTGAATTCACCGGAAGGAAAATGCGATAGCCCGGAGGGTGAAATCTTGTTCATTGTCCTGATCTGGAACATGTCATGCTTCCTTTCCATCCGCTATTCAGGCGTTCTCCGCCTCAAACTTTTTCATGAATGCGACCAGCGCGTCGATGCCTTCCGCGGGCATGGCGTTGTAGATGCTTGCGCGCATCCCGCCGACGGAGCGATGCCCCTTGATATTGACGAAGCCGGCTGCAGCCGCTTCCTTAACAAATTTCTTGTCGATCTCTTCGTTGCCCGTGACAAACGTCACGTTCATGATCGAACGCACGCGTTTTTCGACGTTGTTATGGAAAAGGCGGGAACTGTCGATGAAGTCGTAAAGCACGGCGGCCTTTTTGTTGTTGATCTCGGCCATTTTCTCAAGGCCGCCCAGCGATTCGAGCCAGTCCAGCACGAGCTTGCAGATATAGATCGGATAGCACGGCGGCGTATTGTACATCGACTGGTTTTCGACCATCGTCTTGTAGTTGAACATCGTCGGAGCCGTATCGCGCGTATGACCGAGCAGGTCTTCGCGGATAATGACGACGGTCAGGCCCGCGGGGGCCATGTTCTTCTGCGCGCCCGCGTAGATGAGCCCGAATTTCGAAACGTCGACCGGCTCGGAAAGGATGCAGGACGACATATCCGCCACAAGCGGCACATTGCCCGTCTCGGGGAAATCCACCCAGCGTGAGCCGTAAATCGTGTTATTGGCGCAGATATGAAAATAATCGGCGTCTTTGTCGAAGGTTGCCGGGTCAAGCGTGGGAATGTATGTGAAAAGCTTGTCTGCCGACGAGGCGACGACATTGCACTGCCCGAAGCGCGAGGCTTCCTGCCACGCCTTTTTTGCGAACTGGCCCGTGATTACATAGTCGGCCCTGCCGCTGCCGTTGAGAAGGTTAAGCGGCACCATTGCAAACTGGCTTGAGGCGCCTCCCTGTAAAAACAGGACCTTATAGTTGTCGGGGATGCCCATCACACGGCGAAGCTGCTCCTCACAACCAAAGATAATGCTTTCATAGACTTTTGAGCGGTGTGACATCTCCATCACCGACTGCCCTGAGCCTTCATAGTCGAGCATTTCTGCTGCGGCGCGCCGCAGTACCGGCTCGGGAAGCATCGACGGGCCGGCGGAAAAGTTGTAAACTCTCTTCATCACGTAACCTCCATTCGGCTTATTACCAATATAATAATCTCGCGCGGCGCTTTAGTCAACTGGTTTGTTAAAGATTGTGAAAATTTCGTCAATTTAAATAGAATGAGGCAGGGCCGCAGGTACGGAACAAGCAAATTGCAATTTCAGGCGAAATTGACACAGACAGGCGGCGGGATATGTCGGCATCGGCCGGTAAAAGCGGATCGATGGCGAGCGCCCTCACCCGGCCCGGGCTCTCCCTCCCGTGTGCCGGCTGTCCCCCGTTATAAACGGATGCAAAATCATCGCAGCCCCGCCGCAGAGAACCAAAAGGCTCCACGGCGGGGCTGCGATGATGATGGGTCGGCGTTCAGTTTACCTCCGTCAGCGAGGCGCGCCTGCGGGCCTGAGCGCTTCTCCAGCGGCTCCCCACGAGCTTTGATATGACCACCGGCGGCACAAGTGTGCCCGCGCAGTGGAGGAACCGGTTGAATTTCCCGGGGATAAAGATGCGTCGGCCCCTGAGCGCGAGATCAATCGTCCGCGCGGCGATGGAGCTGACGTTCTGCGTCGTTATCCTGCCGAGGAAGCCCTGCGCCTCAATAGCGCGGCAGCTATCCTCATTGGTGGGCATGCCGGCGGGGCACAAGGCCGTCACCGTGACGCCGCAGGCGGCAAGCTCATCCGCCAGCGCGATGGAAATATTGATCAGCAGCCGCTTTGTCGCCGCATAGGTCGCCATGACCGGCATCGGATAAAACCCGGCCATGCTGCAGACGTTGATGATGCGGCAGGTCTTTGTCCGGTCGCGCAGATCGAGCAGCGCGCGGGTCACGTCAAGCGTCGATTCCACATTCACACGCACGATGTTTGTGATCTCACCGCGCGTGCGCTCCAGGAACGGCCCCTCATACGCCATACCCGCCACATTGATGACCATCCAGAATCGGCACTCCTGCGCGGCAAGCCGCTCAAAGAGCGCACTGCGTGACTCCGCGCGCGCCATATCGCAGGCGGCCGTTTCCACCCGAACGTGATAGGCACGGCTAAGCGCGCCTGCCAGCACCGTCAGACGCTCCCCGTCAAGATCGGTGAGAAACAGCGCATAGTCGCGGGATGCGCATTCCGCGGCGACGGCCCTCCCGAAGCCGCCGACCGCCCCGCTGATAAAAACCATGCTTTCCATAGGATCCCTCCGTCACTCTTATGATGTATATCCATTTTAGTTTAAAAGCAGTTCGATGCAAAAAACGCACAGCCGAAGAAAACAGGGCTCTCGCATATTTTTGCGGTATATTCAGCATGCCTGTCTGCAGGGTGCCGGAATCAAATCGGAATAAGGAGAATTGAGGTCTGAGAGTAGCATAGCACGGCAGCGCCATAAAGTCAAACATATGTTTTAATTATATGATTAAAACATATTGA
>JARLHS010000095.1 GCA_031292115.1 Clostridia bacterium
CCGGCTGCCCGCGTGGCACGAGTGTGTCACCGTCCAAACCTGGTTTGTGCGCATCGAGGGTGCACAGTTCGTCCGTGAAATGCGGTTTTGCGACGCCGGCGGCGAAACGCTGATTGAGGCGCAGACCTTATGGATCACGGCGGATCCGCAAAGCCACAGAATCATCCGCCCCAACAATAACTTCTTTAAGATGCAGCCGGTTGAGGGCGAAAAAGTCGATATAACGGCTGAGCGCGTCGCTGCGCTCAAACAGGCTCCCTGCGTCGGGCGCAAAGAAGTGCGCTACTCCGATCTCGACTGCAACCGCCATCTGAATAATGCCGTTTACGCCGATCTGATCTGTGATTTCTTCCCCGGGGGATTTTTCGGCAGGGAAATCGACAGGCTGTCGATCGATTTCTTCGGAGAGGCGCTGCTTGGCGAGATCATTGAGATCACAGCAGGCGAGGATGCGCGCGGCAGGGTCGTTGTCTCGGGCAACACGGATACGCACCGGTGTTTCGGCGCCTGTGTGGAGCTAAGGGACGGGCTCGGAAAATAAAAACCGTTGCAAGAGCCCGAAAATGCGGGCGGAACTTGAAAATTTCCCTGAAGTGTGTATAATGGAATCAGATTGAGTTATTAATAAAACAGCAGGAGGTGTCGTTATGCACGAGCCGACCATGATTTTTTCAATCAAAGAAGACAAAGAAAAAGAAATGAAGCGCACGCTTCTTGCAGTCTATGACGCGCTGAAAGAAAAGGGCTACAACCCCGTAAACCAGATCGTCGGCTATATCCTCTCGGAGGATCCGACCTATATCACCACGCATAACAACGCCAGGAGCCTGATTCGAAAAATAGACCGCGACGAGCTGCTCAACCTGCTCATCAAATCCTACCTCAACGACTGATCGGGTGCCGGTGCGCATCGGCTGTCGGCGAGGGCACAAAGCGAGGAACGGGCGGGGATTCTACCTCCGCCCGTTTATATGAATCTCCCCTTAAAGTGCGATAATATTTTTTAATAAAGATCAGCAATTCCGTTGTTTGTTTTCGGGGAAACCCGGAAAAAGCCGCACAAAAATCCCCGCTGAGATGCGCAGAGCCGCGCATTGAAACGGGGATTTCTCGTTTGCGGGCCGATATGCTATTCCTCCATTTGTTTGGCAAGAAAGGCCGCGGCGGCGGAGGCGAGCTTGATCTCGGATTCCCCGGGAACGACGGGAATCTCAGGCTGTAAAAGGATGACGGCACCGGCCATATCGCCCGCCGCGAGGATGGGCACTGCGAGTGCGACCGGCTTGTCGATCCCCTCGGCTGCGAGCAGCACATGCTGTGTGCTGGCGGTGACGTAGGGCTTGCGCTGCTCGAGAATAGTATCCAGCTCCTCGGAAAGCCTGCGCTCGAGAACGTCCTTTCTTGAGGTGCCGAATGAGGAAACGATGCGGTCGCGGTCGGCAATCAGCACAGGATATCCGCAGGTTTTGGAAAGTACTTCGGCGTACTGTGTAGCAAAATGCGAGAGCTCGCCGATCGGAGAATATTTCTTGAAGATGACTTCGCCGTCATTGTCTGTATATATCTCGAGAGGGTCGCCCTCACGGATTCTCATTGTTCTGCGGATTTCTTTTGGGATGACAACACGCCCGAGATCGTCGATTCGACGGACGATTCCTGTTGCTTTCATAGGCTGTAGCTCCTCCTTTGTAAGATGTTATTTAATTTAAGCCGGAAAGGCTTCAAAAATAGTATCTGTAAAAACACCCATAATATTCAAATGTCCGCCCGGATATTAATGAACGCTGTACAGCAGAAAAATCAGTGAAAAAGTGTGGAAAACAATCATTCGTTTGAAATCGGGTCGGAAGTGGTATCGCGTAAAATTTCGCACCCATTTTTCGTCACGAGTGAAAAAAACTTGAGCCCGCCGCGGTTGAGCTCCAAAGATTAATTTTATTATCCATTACCTGCTATCGGGCAGATTACTCACTTGAAGCAGCAAAAAGCTCAAAGAGTCGTATAAGCCGACAGGCGGCGCTGAGGCAGGAGCCTGAACCCAAGCCACTCATAAAACCCTACAAGGGCATCGCCGCATTCGAGCACCGGGAGCCGGCCGTCTGCCTGCAGCGCGTGGGCGGTAAAGCCGGTAAGCGCCGAGGCGAAACCGCGGCCGCGGAAGGCGGGCCTCACCGCCACGCCTCCGAGCAGGCCCGCAGAGCCGGATAGGGCGTAAACCAGGCAGCAGGCCGCGGGGAAGCCCTGCTGTGAGATCAGGCAGGCCGATGCGCAGCCGTGGCGCACGCGGTGGCTCATATCGACATACCAATGCTCGAAATCGCCGATTTCCGGGCTGCCGTATCCGGCGTCACGCAGCAGATCATAAACCTCGGCGAGGAGCGGGCTGCGGTCGATTTCAGCTGCCGGCTCGGCATAAGGCCCGGGCTGTGTAAGAGCCAGTATATTACTATACGTACTATCATAGCTGAAACATACATATTCAAGCAGGCTATTAAGCGATTCCGACTCGCCGGAAACGCTTAGTAGCTGCTGCTGCGCGCTGAGGAAAGCTGCGAGCTCTTCGAAATCGGCGCCCGGCGACAAAAAAACCTCAAAAGCGCCGCCAAGCCGCGCGATGAGGCTTTCACCGTTGTGCACCCAGGCTTCAAAAAAACGCTGCTCCGTGCCGTAAGCCGTGAGCAGCGCCTGAATGCGGACCAATAAGGCGGGGTTGTCCCGACGCGCGATGATTTCCGCCGCCTCACGCGCTCCCGCCAGACGGATCATGCCGCGCCGCCGCCCGCGACCGCAGCGGAAAGCGCGGATAGCAGACGCAGGGTCTCCTCGGCGTCGCTCCATTTGATGACGCAGGAAGGCGAGTGCAGATACCGGCAGGGCAATGAAACGGCCGCGGTGCGCACACCTTCACGCGAAACGTGGACGGAAGCAGCGTCGTTGCCGCCGGCCGTCGCTTTCTTGGGCTGGCAGGAGATGCCTTGCTGCTCTGCGAGTGAAAAGGCGAGACGGTAGAGCGCCCGGTCATAGACGGTGCCCTTATCCATAAACGAGACGACGGGCCCCCGGCCGACGAAGCAGACCCGCTTTTCTTCCACCACAAAGGGGATATCCGCCGCCGTTGTGGCTTCGACGACAATGGCCGCCTCGGGCGCGACGGCGAAAGTGGCCGCTTTCGCGCCGCACGAGCCGACTTCCTCCTGCACGGTGAAGGCGAACGTGAGGTCGAAGGGCTGCGGCTGCCGGATCATCTGCACGAGCATCGCACAGCCGATGCGGTCGTCGATCGCGCGAGCCTTGATAAACCCATCGCCGAATTCTTCAAATTGAGAATCAAAAACGGCCGTATCACCCGGAGAAACAAGCCGCTCGGCCTCCTGCCGCGTGGCGACTCCGATATCGATATAGAGTTTTTCTATGGACGGCGCGGTTTTCGCCTCGTCACCCTCCAGCAGATGCAGCACCTTCATGCCGATCACGCCCGGGATGCCGCCTGCCCCGATCAGCACGCGCCTGCCTGCCATCACGCGGGGGTCGATGCCGCCGACAGCGGCGAACTTCAAAAAGCCATCGCCGGTAATACAGGTGACGATCAGGCCGACCTCGTCCATGTGCGCGCAGAGCATCAGCCGGGTCTTTGCCGGCCTGTCGCCCTTTTTAAAAGCAATGACGTTGCCGAGCGCATCAGTACGCAGCTCGGCGTACGGCCCGATCTCCTTGATGATTCGCTGTGCCACGGCAGCCTCGCAGCCTGACGGCGCACGTTCGGCGCAAAGCTCCTTTAAAAGCTCAAGCATTGGCGAGCCCTCCCGTTTTCCTGATGAATTCCGCGATAAGGGCCGCGGTGCCGGAAACGTCTTCGAGCGCAACGGCCTCATTGGCAGTGTGCATGTAGCGCAGCGGAACCGAGACAAGCCCCGTGCGCACGCCCGCGCGCGAGACCGAGATAACGTCGGCGTCAGTGCCCGTGCGCCCCGCCATGATCTCGCGCTGGAACGGGATGTGCAGCCCTGCGGCCGTATCAATCAGCCCCCGCGTCACTTCCCCCGAGAGTGTGGGCGCGATGCCGATCATCGGGCCCTGACCGAGCCTTCCGCATTTTTCCGCCG
The DNA here is from genome assembly GCA_031292115.1 of Clostridia bacterium. GTDB lineage: Bacteria > Bacillota > Clostridia > Oscillospirales > Ethanoligenentaceae > JARLHS01. Next base: position 4,104 of record JARLHS010000095.1, read on the forward strand.
GGGCGTCGGGCGTCAGGGCAAAGCTGGTATCCACCACAATCGCCATGTCGGGCGCAACGGCGAAGGCGCCGGTCGTCGCGCCGCGCTCGCCGGTTTCTTCCGCGAGGGGGAAAAGAGCCGTCAGGCCGATGCCGCAGTGCCGCTCCTCGAGCATTGAGAGCGTGCGCAGCACTGCGGCGACTCCCGCTCGGTTGTCAAGCGCCTTGCCCGTGACGATCCCGCCTTCAAGCAGGGTGGGCTCGCGACGCAAAAAGACGAAATCCCCCAACGAGACCGCCCGGCATGCGTCGTCGTGGCCAAGGCCGATGTCTACGGCGGATTCGTCGAGCGAAGGCACCTGTTTATAATCCTCCGCGGTGGTAAGATGCGGCGGTTTGCAGCAGAATACGCCCAAAATCGGCTCTCTGCCGCAGACCGTTACCTCGTGGCCCGCGAGCACGCGCAGATCGGGCCCGCCCGTCTTATCAACGTGCAGGAAGCCTGCCTCGTCGATCGAAGTCACAGTAAAGCCGATCTCGTCGAGATGCGCATCGAGCAGCAGGTGCGGTTTTCCGGGCAGCGGCGCGCAGACCTGCGCGATAATGCTGCCCATCGCGTCCGTGCGCGCGGGGATGCCGAGCCGCGCGAGCTCCGCAAGCACAATTTCGGAAGCTTCGCCGCCGCCCGTGATGCAGCATGCGCGCGAAAGACCGAACAGCAGTTCTTTTAATCCGTCCATTTAATCGCTCCTGAATCTTAATATCGGAAAGAGAATGCTCATTCTTCATGGGCAATGAGAAAAATCACGTTGTCTGTACCCGCCGGGGGCGGGGCACAAAAGGCCATGCGTTTTTGCGGGAATAGTCTAAGCGGCTCTATCGGAGGCCGCAGACGATCTCCTTAAAAATCCGGCCGCGCTCCTCGAAATTCCTGAAGCCGTCGAAGGTCGCGCAGGCGGGCGAGAGCGTGACGATGTCGCCCGGGGCGGCGTGGCCCCTTGCGTCGGCGACGGCATCCTCGAGTGTCGCAACCTTGACGACGGGCAGCTTCTCTGCGTCGAAGCCCTGCGCCGCGCGCACGGCCTCCTCGATTTTGTCGGCCGTTTTGCCCAGCAGAATCAGGCGCTTGACCTTTTCGACCACCTTCGGGCCGAGCACGTCGAATGGGATATGCTTGTCGTAGCCGCCCGCGATCAGGATCACGCTGCGGTCGAAGGAATCAAGGCCCGCGATCGTCCGCGTGGGGCTCGTAGCGATCGAATCGTTATAGTATTTCACGCCGCCGAGCTCGCGCACAAGCTCGTTGCGGTGCTCGACGCCCGCGAAGCTGCGCGCCACCTTGCGCATGTTTTCGGACGAAACGACCCCCCAGAGCGCCGAGATCGCAGCCAGGTAATTTTCAACGTTGTGCATGCCCGGGATGCGGATATCGCGGGCTTCCATCACATCGTGCACCCTCATGCCGTCATTGAAGCGCAGCACGCCGCCTTCAAGATAGGCGCCGTATTCCACGGGGCGCCGTCTGCTGAAAACGAAGCACTGCCCGCGCGCCTCGGGCACGAACGATGCCGTAATGTCGTTGTCAAGGTTAAAGGCCGCGCGCCCGAAGGCGTTCTGGTGCAGAAAAACGTTGCGTTTGGCGCTGATGTATTCCTGCATATCCTTGTGGATATCCAGGTGGTTGGGCGATACGTTCGTAACGACAGCGATGTCCGGGCTGCGCCGCATCGAAATGAGCTGGAAGCTCGAGAGCTCCACCACGGCCATGTCGCCGGGCGCGATATTCGCGATTTCCGGCAGCAGCGGGTGGCCGATGTTACCGCCGAGGTGCACGGTGAGGCCCTGGCTTGCGAGCATCTCGGAAATGACCGTGGTGGTCGTCGTCTTGCCGTCGGAGCCCGTGACGGCGATGGTTTTGCAGGGGCAGAGGTCGAAAAAGACCTCCATTTCGGAAGTGACCGCGACGCCGCGTCTGCGCGCCTCGTCAAGCTGTGGCAGATTGTATTTCATGCCGGGCGTCCGGAAGACGATTTCCTCGTCAAGCTCAGCCAGATAGCCGTCGCCGAGCAGCAGCCGCGCGCCCGCGGCCTCGAGACGCCCGGCAAGCTCGCCGAGCTCCTCGCGGCTGCGTCTGTCCCGCGCCGTCACAACGGCGCCCTTCTCGAGAAACTGAAAAATCAACGGCGCATTGCTCATCCCGAGCCCGAGCATCGCGATGCGCCTGCCTTTTAATGAGCCGTAAAAGCCTGTCAGTCTGTCGTCCATTCGAACAAAAACCTCCCCGGCCATCCTTTGAGGATGCGCCTATGCAATACTAATCAGCATAAACAATGGATAGAGAATTCGCATTTCTTATTATAGCACGCCGCCGTGTGTAATTCCAAAAAAAATCCCCGGTTTGCCCCGCATCCGGAAAAAACCGGGCTGCCCTCCCGTATCACGGCGTGTACCCGAAGCTAATTAAGCTCGTCGGTGTCAAGGATCACCGTGACAGGGCCGTCGTTGCAGAGCTCCACCCTCATCTGGGCGCCGAAGCGTCCCTTTTCGACGCGCACGATCCCTTCGCGTGCGAGGAAGCCGCAAAAAGCCTCGTAAAGCGCGTCGGCATCCGAGAAGGCGGCGGCCTGCGTGAAATCCGGCCTGCGGCCGCGACGGCAGTCGGCATAAAGCGTGAAGTTTGAGACCACAAGCGCACCGCCTCCCGTATCCAGAAGCGAGCGGTTGAGCCTGCCTTCATCGTCCTCAAAAATGCGCAGCGCCGCCGTTTTCCGCGCGAGCAGCCCGGCGCAGCCCAAATCATCCCGCTTTGAGACCCCAAGCAGGATGAGCAGGCCGCTTTCGATGGCTCCGACCGTCTCCTTATCTACCGTCACACGCGCAAAGGATACGCGCTGCAGCACCGCACGCAAAAAAACGCCCCCATACGACAAACTGTGAGTATAATTTTATCAAGTTATGACTGATAGTAGACGCTTCCGCCCGTAAATTCGCGCAGCACGCAGGTGCCGGGCATCATGGCGGCGGGCATCGGCACGAAAGCAGAAGCGGCTTTGAGCAGCTTCTGCGCGTGGTCGTAATGCTTGCTCTGCTGCGGTACGCCACTGAAAAGCCGCAGCGCGGCCGCGCGAAAGAGGCAGGGCTCGCACGCGAAGATCGAATTCAGGCAGATGTCGGCGTATCTTTTAAACGGGCGCACATAAAGATCCTCGCCGCGGCAGACGGCGTCCCACATGTCGAGCGTGTTTTCAGGGCTGCTGCTGCGGTATTTAAAATCGCGGATGGTGCGGCGGATCAGACGAACGCTGCGCGCCGAAAGCACCGTGCGCCCATCGTCGTCGGTAAAATCCGAGCTGACGCTGACATAGAGCTTGAGGCAGCGCCCGGCGGGGATGCCCTGTGTGACGGTCGTATCAAGCGCGTGCAGACCCTCGACAATGGCGATATTGTCGTCGTTGAGTGCGATGCTTCGCGTTTTCTGGCTGCGCTCGCCCCTTTTAAAATCAAAAGCAGGGAGCTGCGCCCGCCCCTTGAAGATCAGATCGGAAATGGTCTGCGTGAGCAGGGGGATATCAAGCGCCGAGGGGGATTCGTAATCCCTGCTGCCGTCGGCCAGCAAAGGCAGGTCGCAGCGGTTTTTAAAGAAGTCGTCGAGCGAGATCGTGTTCGCATGAATGCCCACCTCGCTGAGCCTCCGCTGAAGCTTGAGCGAGGTCGTGGTCTTTGCCGAGGAAGAGGGCCCGGAAAGCATGATAATGCGCGATGCATCCGTATCTTTAATAATGCGGGCGCAGACATCATTGATCCTGTGCTCGTAGCCATCGTTGCAGCGTTCAAAAAATGATTGGGGCTCATGAGCGGCGGCGCGGTTGACTTCCGAAAGCCGTATCTGCGTTCTGCCCGGCGAATTCTGCATATAGTTCCGTCACCTGCTTCTTCTTGTCAAGTATTTGTTCAAAACGCGAAATGTATTCATATGGGTATTTGAAATTGAAAATGCGCTCGATGCGCCCGCCGCCCGGCTGCCGCAGCTTGCTGACGCCGCCCGCGCCGCACGAGAGGATCGTGTGCGTTTCATCCATGATGTAGATATTATAGAGGCCCTCGAAGCCCGCGAGGCTCCAGCCCGTATTTTCAAGATTGCCCGCGCTGTTTTTCTGTCGGTAAAGATAGTATGGCCGGTAGCGGGCCTCGTACAGCAGGCGCCCGGAGGCAAGCAGCATGGCATTCACGGCGCTGCCCTGCGCGTTGTAGATCGCGCCGCCGCCCGTGACGAGCTCGGAGGAGCGTTTCATGGCAAGTGTGTGCACGGTGACGGCCTCCGGCTGGAGCGCGATCACCTGCCGCAGCGTATTTTCAAAGCCCGCGGGCGTGTCGCCCGGAAGGCCCGCGATCAGATCCATATTTACGGCGGGTACGCCTGCCTGCCGCGCGAGCCCGTAGGCGCTGCGGATGTCGCCCGCCGTGTGGAGCCTGCCCACGGCGCGCAGGATCGCGTCGTCCATTGTCTGGGGGTTGATGCTGATCCTGCCCGCGCCGCCCTCGACGATGGCTTCGAGCTTTTCCGCGGTGAGCGTGTCGGGGCGCCCGGCTTCTACAGTATATTCCCGAAGGGAGGAAAGGTCAAAATTGTCACTGACGGCGGCCATGATGCGCCGGAGGTCGCCTGCGGAAAGCGAGGTGGGTGTGCCTCCGCCGAAATAAACGGTTTCAAGCCGCAGCCCGAGCTGCGCGGCCGTACGGGCCGTCGCGGCAAGCTCCTCACACAGCAGGCGCACATATTCGGGCACCAGCTTCGCGGCCTTTTCGATATCGTGCGAGACAAACGAGCAATAGGCGCAGCGGCTTGTGCAGAATGGGATCGAAACATAGAGGCTGAAGGATTCCGGGCGTGAAAGCGCGATCGCGCCGCTCTGCGCGTCGGCCGTTTCGGCGAGCAGGGTAGCCTTTTCGTCCGTGACGTAATATCTGCCCGCGAGCCGCTGCGCGGCCTCCCCGTCGCTCATGCCCTGAGCGCGCATCGCACGCAGCAGCTTGACGGGCCGGATACCCGTGAGGGTGCCCCACGGCGGGAAAAAGCCGCAGACCTCGGCCGCCGCGCGGTAAAAAGCCCTGCCGAGCGCGAGCTCGCACTCCTTGTCAAAGCCCTCTGTGGTGACTTCCACGCGCTCGTGCGCGCGCCCGTGTCTGCCGCCGTGGCATACCATGCAGAGCGCGAGGGCCGAGGCTCTGGATTTTTTGAGCCGTGTAACGATGAAATCGCCGGATTTCACGTCGGCTTGCGAAGCCTGCTCGACGCGCTCGCCCGGGAAAAACAGAAAGCACAGGTTCCCCGTTTCGTAAACAAAGTCATGCCCGATTCTGAAAAGCTTCATGCAGTCATCTCATATAGACGTTATTTTCCCGCTCGTTCGCGAGGGTGGAGGCAGGCCCGTGGCCGGGGTAAAGCGTATAGTCGCCTTCAAGCGCGGCGATGCGCGTCACCGAAGCCTTCATCTCGGTGCGGCTCGCGGTGGGAAGGTCGGTGCGGCCGATGTCACCCTGAAAGACGGTATCGCCCGTAAAGAGGACGGAGCCGCAGAGGATGCAGCAGGAGCCGTGCGTGTGCCCGGGCGTATAGAGGATACTCATCGTGAGCGCGCCGAGCGTCAGCGTATCGCCGTCATGCAGCGCCGCATCGGGCACAATCGGGGTGAACGGCCCGCCCATGAAGCTGCTCTGCATGCTTGCCGCGGGGCTCAAAAGCAGCCTGAGCTCTTCTTCGTGCGCATAAATCTTCGCGCCCGTCGCCATCGCGACCGCGGCGACGGCCCCCGTGTGGTCGAAATGGCCGTGGGTGAGCAGGATCATCTGCGCCGAGCAGCCGGTTTCGCGCAGGGCGTCGAGGATCCGCTCCGAATCGCCGCCCGGGTCGATCACGGCGGCAAGGCGCGCCGCTTCGTCGCAGAGCAGGTAACAGTTTGTGCCGATTTCACCGACTTCAAGCCGGATAATTTTCATCTTGAGCTCCATTCCGCCGTATCACGCCGGCACAGAAATTCGGGCTTTGATTTTTGGCCCGTGGCTGGTGGGAGTTGACTTCATTATATTTGTTTTGCCGGTTGATTGCAAGAACTGAATTGTGAAATATTCGCAGTTGACATCGGACATTAAACCGATTAAAATAGTCAGTGCGAGCAAGCCAGACAGCCGCGCGTGCAGTGCCGAAAGGCCGCACTGTGAGGAAAGTCCGAGCTCCGTAGGGCAGGATAGCGGGTAACGCCCGCCGAAGGCGACTTTAGGGAAAGTGCAACAGAGATATACCGCCGGCGTTTTACGTCGGTAAGGATGGAAAGGCGAGGTAAGAGCTCACCGGCGCACAGGCGACTGTGCGGCCCTGCAAACCCTATCCGGAGCAACACCGCATAGAGGGATAAACGCTTGCCCGGCGTGTCCCCGGGAAGGTGGCTTGAGCCGTGTGGCGACATACGGCCCAGATAGATGGTTGTCTAAAACAGAACTCGGCTTACAGACTTACTCGCACCAAAGAGAAACCCCGCATAACCGCTGGAAATCCAGTACTTATGCGGGGATTTACGTTTTCAATACGATTCTATGTGATTCATAACGTTTCAAAATGTTGCATAATTTCACGGGCTTGCCACGGACTAAAGGGCAGATGAAAGGACTTCGGAGGCTACCGGCCAAAGTTGCACCCCAGAATTGCAGCCATCATAACGGACGGGGAAAAGAGGCGGGTCATCCCAATTGAAACCAACGGTAAAACGGCGCCTTTTATATCTGCTGCTTTTTGTGTTGCTGACGGCGGTGGAAGTCTTCATCGCGGTTTTTGTACACGATACCTTTGTACGGCCATATCTCGGCGACATCCTTGTTGTGATCGACTTATATTGCTTTGTGCGGATTTTTATCCCAGAAAATCTGGCGCTGCTGCCGCTCTACATATTCCTTTTCGCTGCAGCAGTGGAATGTTCGCAGCTTTTCCATCTGGCGACATTACTCGGGCTCCATAACCGGTGTTTCCGAGTCATTCTTGGGTCATCGTTTGATGTGATCGACATCCTCTGCTATCTGGCAGGCTGCATACTGCTTGCGGGATGGGAAATCTGGCAGCATAAACGGCGATGATCGGGCTTGTCAAGGAAAGTGCCGCCTGCGAGTATCTTGAGTCGCCAATATAACATTATAGGATGGGAGTTAATCGTATGAACGCTGCAGACAACGCTGCAGACTTTTAACCGGCAAGCTCACCGCCTAGAAGGCCGTTATGACGTGTTTTCATAACTTCACTGCCCCGGCCCGGGGAATTTTCTAGGGCAATTGCTTTTTAACCGGATTTGTTGCAGTCGTTTTAATGGCAAATGGTATCCGTTTATGTGCAGGCAAGGAGTTAGCCTGTTAAACAACGGCCCTCTTCTATTGGATTGTCTTAGAAACGGAA
>JARLHS010000096.1 GCA_031292115.1 Clostridia bacterium
ATCGCGCAGCAGCTCGGCCTCATTGAGGCTAAAGCCGCGCACACCCGTGCCCAGCGCCTTGGAAAACGCCTCTTTTGCACAGAAATTGGCCGCATAGGAGTCAAGCCTGCCGCGCCTTTGAAGCTCCGCGAGCTCCGCCGGGCCATAGACCCGTGCAAGCCCGGCAACGTGTGAAACAAGCCGCCTGAAGCGCGCGGTCTCCTCCACGTCAATGCCGATCCCGTAGATCATTGCCCGAAAACCTTGCGCGCCGCGACCATTTTGGCACCCGAGAGGATGCGCTCGTCGGGCTCGAAGATCAGGCGTGTAAGCCCCTGCTTGTCATGATTGACAATGAGGAAATACGCCTTGGGCGACTGCGGCGAAGAGGAGGCGTCGATTTTTGTTTTGAGGCTATGGTTTTCAAAATCGCGCTGGTGGTCGCCGTTCATGGGCGCCATGATCTCGATTTCACGCAGGTTGACCGTGATGAGCCTCTTGCGCTTGCGCTGCGCGACGATTTTATCCACATCCATCTCGCCGTTGGTGAGCGTGTATTCGAATTCAACCCGGAACGACGTCATCAGGTGCCACCAGCCCCAGCATGCGCCAAAGATCGCGAGAAGGAAAAGAAACGCAAACGAGGGGAGCTGGCTCATCACGAGGAAGATGACGAAAACGAGCACGACCCCCGCTACTGTCAGCAAAAACATTTTTAGCATATCGATAGGGGAATTCTTTCTCGTAACCATATGTTCAACAAAAACATCCATGAAGGAGAACCATCCTTTCGTTTTCCGAAGCTCCCGGTGGAGCTTATTTGGTGAATATTATACCATATCCCTGTGTTTAATACAATACGGCTGAGCGTCATCGCGCCTGCAATTTTTTGCCGCGCGGCGCAGCGGCGGGCGGCTGAAATTATTTGATGATAAAGATCGGAAATTTATGCTTGAAATGCACTGCCGGTGTGGTATAATAATGAGTAATTCGGCAATCGGCAAGAGGCTGTCACGAGATGCGGCCTGTTTGCCGGCGGACGAATCGATATCAAAACGCTGTGATAAAGAGGCCGGCCCGCATAAATACCCGCCCAGAGAGGAAATGCCTTGGCTGAAAGCATTTTCGCGGGGAAGCGCACCGGGTTCACTTTGGAGCGGCGCCGCTGAAAGCGCGCGGGCGCCGGTAGGCGGCGACGGTGGCGCCGTTAGCGGCCGGGGGAGTGTCTGCTCCTTTCAACAGGGTGGTTTTCGGAGGTCATGCCTTCGTCCTTTGCGGGCGGAGGCATTTTTATTCGAGCCGGAGAAGGGGAGTTTTCAGGATGAAACAGCAACTGGAAGAGATCAGGAAGACAGCGGAGCGCGAGCTTCTTGCCGCGACCCGGCCTGCCGAGCTGGAGGAGCTGCGCGTAAAGCTTCTCGGCAAGAAGGGCGAGCTCACCGCCATTCTCAAGCAGATGGGCGGCCTCTCGGCGGCGGAGCGCCCCGAAGTGGGGCGGCTTGCAAACGAGGCGCGCGCCTTTATCGAGCAGCAGCTTGCCGAGCGCGGCGAGCAGCTGCATGCGCTGCAGACGAATGCGCGGCTTTTATCCGAGAGGCTTGATGTGACGATGCCCGGCACGCACCGCGGGCTCGGGAAAAAGCACCCGCTGACGATCGTGCTCGACGAGATCAAGGCAATTTTCATTGGCATGGGGTTCGAGATCGCGCAGGGCCCCGAGGTGGAGCTCGATTATTACAATTTTGAAGCACTCAACATCCCCAAGAATCACCCCGCGCGCGACACGCAGGATACGTTTTATGTCACCGACAACATCCTGCTGCGCACCCAGACCTCGCCCATGCAGATCCGGTATATGGAGAGCCACCGCCCGCCGATCCGCATCATCGCGCCCGGCAGGGTTTACCGCTCCGACCCCCTGGATGCGACACACTCGCCGCTTTTCCATCAGATCGAGGCGCTCGTGGTCGATCGCGGCATCACGATGTCCGATCTCAAGGGCACGCTCGAGGCTTTTACGAAGGAGCTTTACGGCAGCGACGTCAAGGTTCGGTTCCGTCCGCACCATTTCCCGTTCACCGAGCCGTCGTGCGAGATGGATATCATGTGCTTCTCCTGCCACGGCGCAGGCTGCCGCCTTTGCAAGGGCGAAGGGTGGATCGAAGTCCTCGGCTGCGGCATGGTGCACCCGAAGGTGCTGCAGAACGGCGGCGTGGATCCCGAGCTTTACAGCGGCTTTGCCGTGGGCATGGGGCTTGAGCGCATTGCCATGCGGCGTTTCAATATCAACGACATACGTCTTTTTTATGAGAACGACCTGCGGTTTCTCAACCAGTTTTAAGGGGGCTGAATGAAATGCTGCTTTCAAAGAGATGGCTTACAGATTTTGTTGAGATCGACGAAGCGGTTGACGACCGTACGTTTTGCGAAGCGATGACAATGTCGGGCTCGAAGGTGGAATCCCTCTCGCACGAGGGCGCTGAGATCAGCGGCGTCGTCGTGGGGAAGATTCTTTCGGTGGAGCCCCACCCCAACGCCGACAAGCTCGTCATCTGCCTCGTGGATGCGGGTGCTCAGGCGCCGGTGACGATCGTGACGGGCGCAAGCAACGTTTTCGCGGGTGCGCTCGTGCCCGTGGCGCTCAACGGCTCGACACTTCCCGGCGGCGTGAAGATCAAAACGGGCAAGCTGCGCGGCGTGGAATCGCAGGGCATGCTGTGCTCGTTCGCCGAGCTCGGCGTGACCAAGGGCGATTTCCCCGAGGCCCCGGAGGACGGCATCTTCATTTTAACGGAGCCGTGCCGGCCGGGGCAGAATATCCTCAAGGCGCTCGGTATCGACGACACGGTGATCGATTTTGAGATCACCTCCAACCGGCCCGACTGCCTGAGCGTCATCGGCTTGGCACGCGAGGCGTCGGCGACCTTTAAAAAGCCGCTCAGGCTTCACACACCCGTGGTAAAGGGCGGGGCGGGCCCGACGCAGGATCTTGTGCGCGTCACGGTGCGCGAGCCGGAGCTCTGCCCGCGATACTGCGCGCGTGCCGTCAGGGACGTGAAGATCGCGCCCTCACCGCGCTGGCTGCGCGAGCGGCTGCGCGCCTCGGGCGTGCGGCCCATCAACAACATCGTTGACATCACCAACTTCGTGATGCTCGAATACGGCCAGCCGATGCACTCGTTCGACCACCGCTTTCTCAGCGGCGGCAGCATTGTCGTGCGCCGCGCGGCCGCGGATGAAAGCATCATGACGCTTGACGGCACCGAACGAAAGCTTTCTCCCGAAATGCTCGTGATCGCCGATGAAGAGAAGCCCGTGGCCGTCGCAGGTGTGATGGGCGGCGAGCACAGCGGCATCCTGCCCGACACAACGACGATCGTTTTTGAGTCGGCCATGTTCGACCCCGTGAGCGTGCGCCTCACCTCGAAAAAGCTCGGGCTGCGCAGTGAATCGTCGTCGCGCTTTGAAAAGGGTCTCGACGCGCAGAATACGCTTTTGGCGCTCTCGCGCGCCTGCGAGCTTGTGGAGCTGCTCGGGGCCGGGAAGGTCTGCGACGGCGTGATCGATATCGACCACAGCGACAAGACGCCGTTTATCCTCGAGCTCGACGTGCAGTGGGTCAATGCCTTCCTCGGCACGCAGATTTCAGAAGAAGCAATGGTGCAAGCGCTGCGCGGTCTCGGCTTCACGGTGCAAGGCCTGCTTGTCACGGTGCCGAGCCACCGCGCCGATGTGCGGCACAAGGCCGATCTCGCAGAGGAAGTCGCGCGTATTTTCGGCTATGACAATATCCCCACGACGCTCATTACGGCGCCGACGGCACGGGGAAGATTCAATGCGGAGCAGAAATTTGCAAACGGTGTCGTCTCGACGCTGCTCGCACTCGGCTTCAACGAGATCTGCACCTATTCGTTTCTTAGCCCCAAGGCTTATTATAAAATCCGCATGGCGGAGGACGACCCGCTGCGCAACTCGGTACGCATCCTAAACCCGCTCGGCGAGGATACAAGCATCATGCGCACCACGCCGCTGCCCTCCATGCTCGACGCGCTTGCGCGCAATTTCAGCAGCCGCAACCTGAGCGCCTCGCTGTTCGAGCTTGCCACCGTTTATCTGCCGCGCGGCGAAAATGAGCTGCCGGAGGAAAAACAAATCGTCACGCTCGGCATGTACGGGGAAAAGGCCGATTTCTTCGCTCTCAAAGGCGCCGTCGAGGAGCTTTTGGCGGCCTGCGGCATTGAAGGCGCGGAGTTCGCCGCGCAGCCGGGCGCTGCCGCGTTCCACGCAGGGCGCTGCGCCGACATAACGATTTGCGAATCGCCTCTTCACGAATCGCCGCTGGGTATCCTGGGCGAGATACACCCCGAGGTGCAGGCCAATTACGGCGTGGATACGCGCGTTTTCGTCGCGATGCTTGATTTCCCCACGCTCTTTGCGCACGCGGGCGGGCTCAGGCAATACAGGCCGCTTCCGAAATACCCCTCCACGGCGCGCGACCTCGCGGTGGTCTGTGACGACGCGATGCCCGCGGCCGAGATCGAAAGGGCCATCCGCGGAGCGTGCGGCAAGACCCTTGAGAGCATCCGGCTTTTTGACGTCTACCGCGGCAACCAGATCCCCGAGGGCAAAAAGAGCGCTGCCTTCACCGTTACAATGCGTGCGGCCGACCGGACGCTCACCGACTCCGAGGCCGACAGGGCCGTTGAAAAGATCCTCAAAGCGCTTGCGGCAATCGGCGCCGAGCTGCGCAGCTGACGCAAAGTGCGGGCGACCGTATTTTTCCCTTTTCTTTCGTGGCGATTTATGTTAAAATGGGGTTTAGAGGGAAAAACTGGGGCGGCCGGCTCCGGCGGATCTCACCGAGCTCCTTTTTGCATCATGCCCATTTTCATTGAAAGAGTCGGGAATCACCTTTTCAAGGCCCGCTTTGCGCGGGCCGCAAGGGCGTTTCGCGTCTTTTGCGCAATGAGTGTCGGGTGGGCTTATCCGGCGGCTTACGCCGCTGCCTGTCGGGCATGCGGCAGGCGTTAAGACGCGGATGATATCCGCGTCTTAACGGGAGAATACTATCACAGTATCAGACTGGCAGGGCGGGAGGGACAGGCGATGGCAAACGATGGGTTTGACGCCGGCGTTGAGCCGGGGGGTCTGAGGGATAAGAACGAGGTTAAAATTCTGATCTGCTACCTGCTGAAAAACGTGGGCAGGCCTCTCACCTTTGAAAACCTCAACGAAATTCTCCGGCAGGACGGCCTTGTCAACTATTTCGAGTTTGCGCAGGCTGTAAAGGAGATGCTCGAAACGGGGCATATCGATCTGATTGAGCAGGGCGGGGCGCAGGCCTATAAGGTGACGAAGCTTGGCGCGGGCACCGCGGGGCTTTTCGAGCGCAGGCTGCCGCTCTCAGTGCGCGAAAAGGCGGTGCGGTCGGGTGTGCGCCTGCTCGCGAAAATACAGCGCGAGGCCGAAAACCGTGCGGAGATCATCGAAGAAGAGTCGGGCGGCTTCAGCGTCCGGTGCCGCATCCTCGACAACGGGGATGAGCTCATGGGCATTACGCTGCTCGTGCCTGCGCTCGACCAGGCGCGCGCCGTGCAGAAGGAATTCCAGCAGAATCCCGAGGCCGTATATAAAGGCGTGCTCGCACTGCTGACGGGCAATCGCGCGGCATTCCGCGAGATGCTCGGGCAATGAGGGGGCGCGTATGAAGATACTGATCATCCCCTCGTGGTATCCCACGGTGGACAAGCCCAACAACGGCGTATTTTTCCGGGAGCAGGCCGAGACGCTCGCCGCGCGCGGGCACGAGGTGACCGTGATCTATGCCGATCTGCGGTTTCGGCTCGGCGCGCTCAGAACGGGCGTCTTTGAGGAACGGAGCGCGCGCGTGCCCACGTACATCTACCGGCGCCACAGCATGACCCCTTTTTTGGAGCCCGGGCGCTGGCCTCAGCGCGCCCTGATGCTGCAAAAGCTTTATGAATGTGCCGTGCGGCACGGCGGAAAACCTGATGTCGTGCACCTGCATTCCTGCAGGCAGGGGATCGAGGCCGTGCACCTCTGCAGAAAATACTCGCTGCCGCTCGTTTATACCGAGCATTATTCGGGCCTGCTCGGAGAGCCCGCCTGGTCGCTGCGCCGCGAGGCGCAGGCGGCGCTTTCGGGCGCGGATGCGGCGGTCGCCGTCAGCGAAAGTCTGCGCGACGCGATGGAGGCCTTTCGCCCCGCGGGCTGCGAAACGCCCATTCGGATTATCCCGAACGCCGTGGATACGAAGGCCTTCGGCCTGCAGGCCACCGGCTCACGTGCGGCTCCAAGGCGCGGCGGCTTTGTCTATGCCGCGATGGGCAATCTGGTGGCTTCAAAGGGCTTTGACGTCCTGCTGCACGCCTTCCGGCTCGTCTGCGATGTGAAGCCGGATTCGACGCTGGTGATCGCGGGCGCCGGGCCGCAGCGGCAGGCGCTGCGGCAGCTTGCGACGGAGCTCGGCATTCAAGGCAGGGTGACTTTTGCGGGCGAGCTGGCGCGCGCAGAGGCGCCGCGTTTCTTTGGCGGCTGCGACTGCTTTGTGTGCTCGAGCCTGTATGAGACCTTCGGCATGGTGCTCATCGAGGCGCTGGCCTGCGGGAAACCCGTGGTCTCCACGCGCTGCGGCGGGCCGCAGGATATCGTCACGGAGCAAAACGGCATTCTGTGCGAGCCGGGCAGCGTTCCCGAGCTCGCGCAGGCGATGCTTGCGCTGCGGCGGCACGGGTATTACAGCTCCCAGACCATCCGCAGCGGATGCGCGGCGCGGTTTTCCGCCGACGCCGTCTGCGGGCAGCTTGAAGCGCTTTACGGGGATGTGCTGCAGGGGCGGGCGACCGTTTAAAAGGTAAATCTTTTAAACTTTCGCCGTATGGCGTGGCGTAAATTTTCATCGCGGCCAGGACTTCCGGCCTTCTGCGAAAGGATGGTGATCAGCATGACGTTCAGCGCACGAAGCATCGCGCGGTTTTTTGTCTTTTTGCTGCCGGCAGCCGTCGTTTTCGGCTCTTATGCCGTGCTTTTCAGAATTCCGTCGCAGGGCGATGTGAACCTCCAACAGCTCTGTCTGCTCTGCATCGTTGTCTTCGCCGCGCTAGAGCTCGCCTTCCGCCACAGCCTGACGCTGCACCTCGGCGAAGCCGGCGGCTATGCGATGGTCTTCATCATCCTGCTCGTCTATGCGACGGCCTCGCTGTGCTGGGTGGAAAATATCCAATCCGCCTACTCGAATGCTTATCTCTATATCCTCACGGGTGTGGGCATTGTCGTCATCCTCACGGCGGCAGTGCACGACTTCCACGATATGCACATCCTGCTGCGCGTGGCCACGGCGGTCTATATCATCGTCGTGGCGCTGGGTATTTATGAAATTTTCTCGGGCCGCTATCTGCTCACGCAGAATCCGAACGCCTTGCTCTACAAAAACGGCTACGGTCTGAATTTCCCCTATGGCCCGTTTTACAATATGAACGACTATGCGACCTATGTGACGATGTTCCTTCCGTTCGTCGCCTACGAGACGATCTGCGATCTGCGCGGGGCGAAGGGTAAGCTTGCGTCCTGCGTGCTCGCGCTCGCCGGCATTTACACCGTCCTCAACGCCAACGCGCGGCTGTGCTATGCGGCGCTCGCGGTCTTCATCGTTGGGTTTTTCGCGGCGCTCGTGGCGAAAAAAGGGCTCCAGCGCTATCTTAAACCGCTTTTCGTGGCCGGAGTGGCCTTGATCGTGGCCATTTTGCTGCTGTCGTCGGTCGGTGCGTTAAACACCGGCGTTCTCAGGTCGGAGGTCGCTTCTGCGGGCCTGCCGAGCCATTCGGGCACAGAGCGCGCCGAGCTGACCGCCGCCGCGATGGCAATGATTCCGGATTCCTTTTTCATGGGCGTCGGCTCTGGCGGCAGTGTTCTGCTCGTGCCCTATTACAGCAGCCTCTCGCCCGTCAATCTGCACGATATGCCGCTGACCATCTTTACGGAATACGGCATCGTCGTCTTCGGGCTGTATATCGGCGCGCTACTGCTGCTGGCCATCCGGTTTTTCTGCTATAAGGGCGCGGGCGCGCGTGAGAAGCTCTGGGCCTGCATCTGCTTCGGCTCGATTCTGAGCTTCCAGCCCGCGAGCTTCGCCTCGTCGGACACCACGCACGTCACGCCGCTGTGGATCGTCATCGGGCTGTGGCTCGCCTTCTTCAAGCTGCTGCGCGACAGGGAAAAAGAAACATCTGACCTTAAGGTAAAGGAGACCGCCTGATGCCCAAGCTGCTGCTGATCACCTTCATTGATTTCGGCGAGATGAAATCGGGCTCCTCGGTGCGCCCGCAGAGGATCTGCGAGGCGTTTAAAAAATTGGGCTTCGAGGTCAACCTGCTTTCGGGCCTGCAAAATCGGAAACGCGAGCGCTGGCAGCGCGTTTTTCATAAGTTCCTCGAGATCCGCAGGAGCCTGCCGGACTTCTGCTACGTGGAGCCGCCGAGCGGCCCGTTCTTCAACTTCTGCGATCACCTGCTGCTGCTCTACCTTAAAATGAAAAAGGTGCCCATCGGGCTTTTTTACCGCGACGCCTACTGGAAATTCGCGGATTGGTGGCATATCAAGGGGATCAAGCGATTTTTCCTCACGCTCATGCACCGGTTTGACCTTTTTATTTTCAGGCGCACCTGCAGCATCGTCTATTTTCCCACAAAAAGCATGGCGGCGCTTTTCAGCCTGCCGCACAAGGGCGTGCTGCCCCCCGCGGGTACGGACCGCGTCGTGCCGCCCCACGCGCCGGGCCGCAGCGCGCTTTACGTGGGCGGCGTCTCGGGCTTTTACGGCACGGATATCATGCTCGGGGCGTTTGAGATCCTCAACGAGCGCATGCACAAAGACAT
>JARLHS010000097.1 GCA_031292115.1 Clostridia bacterium
AAAGGGGCGGCCCCCCCCAACAAACGCGGGGGCGGAAGGCGCCAGAACGGCCCAACACACGGCCCTTTCTTTGCTGAAATGATATTGACTTCAACGGTTACGATCTGTTAAGGAAATAGACGAGCAAACCCAGGCCCGCCGCCGCTGCGGCAATAATTCCGATGATGAGCCACAAATTGCGGTTGAAATGCTTGCTTTGTGCGACCGCGACCATGGGAGGGTCGATCATTTTGATATATTTCAGATCTACCTTATCAAGGCTGCGCAGATCCTCTGCCATTTCCAGCGCCGTATCGTAGCGCTCGGCTTTTCTTCTGCGCATGGCATGGCAGACACACGCCCATATGCCCGGATGTATATCCGGCCTGATTTCATTCAGGGGCTTCGGGGAAGAAGTCAGGTGCTGGTACATGATGGTCATGGGGTTGTCGCCGCTGAAGGGCGGGTAGCCTGCGATCATATGGTAGAGCAGGCATCCGACCGCGTAAATGTCACTTTTCTCATTCCCCCGCTCCCCTTTGATCTGCTCGGGGGACATATATTCCGGTGTGCCGATCAGGCCGGAGAAGCCTCTCCAGGTGACCCTCGGCGAATTGCTCATGACGGCGATGCCGAAGTCGATAATCTTCAGGTGGCCGTCGCGGCCTACCATCAGATTCTCCGGCTTGATGTCGCGGTGATACACCCCTTTGGAATGGCAGTAGCTCAGGGCGTCAAGCAGACACGCCACCATCTCGACCGTTTGCCCAATGGGGAAAAGCCTTTTGTCATCCAGCAGCTTGGCGAGCGTTTCCTCCTCCAGATAGTTAAACACCAGATAAGGGGGGGAGCCTTCGGAATAGTCGATCGCCACCGTCAGGTCGGGGTGCTGCAAAAGCTTTCCGATGGAAAGCTCGCGCCGAAATCGCTCATAAATGGCCGGGTCACCCAATTGGCTCAGATCCGGCAGCTTGAGGGCCACCTTTTTGTCTTCCTTCAGGTCTTGCGCAAGATAGGTCTCCGCAAAGCCTCCGTGGCCCAGAGCCTTAATGATTTGATATCTCTCGCCAACGATCGTCCCGGCTTCAGGTGGCGGCATTCTTTTCACTCCATCCAAGTCTACTTTTCAATCCCGCCGACCGTAAAATCGCATCGGCCGGCAATCAGATGGCCTTGTCTCCTCTTTCTTCGGTGCGGATACGCACGGCATCTGTGATCGGTGAGGTGAATATCTTTCCATCCCCTATCTCGCCTGTTTTCGCGACTTTTACAATAGCGGCAATCACATCTTCAACCTCGTCATCCGTCACGATCATTTCGACCTTGATTTTCGGCAGCAGATTGATATTCAGCTCGGTATTCCAATTGAGGCTCGCCGTGTGCCCTTTTTGAAAGCCGCATCCGATCACCTCGGTCACCGTCATGCCGTGAACCCCGACATTCGCAAGGGAATCTTTGACGTCCGCAATTTTTTCAGGGCGTATAATGCATTCCACCTTGACCATAAAAGCACCGCCTTATCGATGGATGCCGCCGGCATCCAAGCTATTTTTTATTATTATAACGGATTGCACCCTTAAAAGCAATCCAGTGCCTTGGGTTATCACCATCATCTACTATTATTATTTGATAGGCATACGCAACAGCGCATGTCTGCTGCCGAATAAGCCGTGCAATACTCGTCCTTCAAAAATGCGGCGCATTTTTGCGCCCCGCCTCCAATGGGAATAGAAACCGTGATCTTAGAGTTGTTTCTATCAAAGATGAGGAGTATCCGGCAAATTCACCAGTCCGCATCAATCGACATGACGGTCATGTTGTCTTCTCCGCCACGTTCGTTTCCTATTCTGACAAGCGTATCGATTCCTTCGTTCTGATACCGTTTTTGCAGAAGGAATTCCTGTATCTCCTCTTCGGTGAAATGATTGAATATGCCGTCGGTGCACAGGAAAAAAACATCCCCTGTCTGAATATTGCCGGAATAGAAATCCGCGGGCAGGATGGGCCGTTCCCCGAGGGAACGGAGAATCACATGCTTGTTCGGGTGCGTTCTGGCCTGCTCCTTGGTGATAAAACCCATTCTGACAAGCTTGCCGACGACACTGTGATCTTTTGTCAGCTGAATCAAATTGCCGTCGCGCAGCAGGAAGGCCTTGGAATCCCCGACATGCGTGATGTAAAATTTACTGTCTCTGAGCAGAAGCGCGGTCAGCGTGCACATCATTTTATTGCAGCTGCCGTTAGCCGAGGAAAGATCGTAGATATGCAGCGAGGTAAAGTCGTACGCCTCTTTAAACCTTTCCGGGCACTTTTCCGTATAGTCGCCGAAATAATATTCCTGCAGCAGCACATTAATGGCCTCGGCACTTGCCACTTCGCCGGCCTGGCAGCTCCCCACCCCGTCGGCGACGGCAAAAAGGCAGCCGAGACTTTCTTTGATATTGTTATCCTCCGGTATATAATAGCCGCAATAATCCTCGTTGTTTTGGCGCACAAGGCCCTTGTCCGTGCAGCACTGCACATTTACGTCCGTTTTAAGGTTGGCTATCGATGTATTTTTCATAACAGCGCTCCTGATTGCCGAAATGGGCCCCTGTCAAGGGCCCTGTTGCGGCAATATAACTCCGAAGATAGGATTACATTCATTAACTGCGGGCAACGGCATCGGCAGGGCTTTTAAGGAGAATATCCCTGCCCGTTTTTTTACTGTTGATACGGAAATACGCTACGCCGATAATCAGCCAGACCAGCGAAACACCGATCGCGATCAGCGCGGAAATCATCGTCGCGCCTCCCGCAAAGATGCCAAGCAAAATTACCGCTACGAGCATCCCGACATTGGCCAGCGCCCCTAAAATCGGCACGATGATGGCTGTTATCGGATTCCTTTTCGGCTGCTTCGAGAAGGCCATCAGCGCGATGAGGTTTGTCATGCCATAGAGCAGGAACGTGCCGATATTGGAAATATAGGTGACGGCGGTAAGCGTTGTGACATTAATCACGGCGAAAGCGCCGATAATCGCGGAAGCGACCGTGATGATAAACACCGCGGTGTGCGGAGTGGCATGCTTCACATGAAGCGCATTGAGAACAGTCGGCATTTCCTCATCCTTGGCCATCGCGTATGTAACGCGCACGCCTGTGTTCATACAGGAAAGGGTCGTGCCGAAAACCGCAATGCCGACCGAAACGGCCACCACAATCATGCAGATGAATCCTGAATTATTTAAGAGGACATTTCCGAGATTCTGTACCATATCGCCGATCGGGGCCGCGGATGTGGCGGCGGCCGCTATGCCGTGCTGCAATGCGCCGCTGCTGTCCTTGACGGAATAGGATGTATTCAGCCAGCCGTTGGCTCCGAAATATTCAAAGAGGTAAAAAATCAGGCCCTGAAGAACCAGCGAGAGAATTGTTCCGCGGCTCACATGCTTAATTGATTTTGATTCGGCCGCAAGCGCCGTTGCCGATTCGAAGCCGACAAGCAGCAGGATTGCGATGGTCGACTGGAAAATGACGCCCGAAAAGCTGTGCGGAATAATGATATCCGTCAGGCTCTTATGTACGAAGACCACGTGCTCCGGGTTGGCCGTACGGTAAGCGAGCGCAAGAACGGTGATAAAAACCAGCGTCACGATCTGAATGACGTTGATCACAACACTGAATGCAGTCGAGCCGCTTACGCCCCGGAACGCCACAAAGCCGGTCACGGCGGCGATCACGACGGCAATCAGCATCTGTACCGGGATCGAAAGCGCAACCCCGAACTGGCCTGTGATATAGTTGACCAGCACCGCGAACATGCCCACCATCACACCGGGATAAACCCAGTAGTACAGATGCGAAAACCAGCCGACGACAAACTTGTTGATGCGGGAGAAAACCGACAGCCTCTCAGAGGATAAAAACGCGTGCTCGGCAAAATAGTAGGAGCTGCCCGTCCCGGCTTCGGGATACAGTGTCGCAAGCTTGGCATAAGAGATCGCGGTGAGCAGCGCCATGCAGAGCGCAAGCACAAGCCCGGGGAACATATCCATTGCCGTTGATTTTCCGCCCACCGCCTGTGCGGCCTGCATCTGGAAGGTGAGCCACAGGAACGCGCCCGGCGCGATCAGCGCCATGGCGTTTACTGTTACGCCGGTAAGCCCGAGAGTTTTTTTCATTTCAACCTGTTCTGCCATCATGATTCCTCCCTGATAATAGTGCGCATTTATTACTGCAATTCTTCTATTTATACAGCAGTAATAAAACAATCCTGGTGCCGTGCGAGGGTCTCTTCTTGCGAAACATTCGCACCCCTCTCTTTTGCTTTCCGGCCCTGCCGCGTATGTGCGTCTGGCCGCCGGAAAAATACAATAAAAAAAGCCGTTATCCGCATGAAAACGGATAAAGGCTTCATTGCC
>JARLHS010000011.1 GCA_031292115.1 Clostridia bacterium
GCCCTACGAACAGATGACCCGTCCGGGAGAACGTGTCCAGATTGACGTGAAAGTGGTTCCGCTGCGATGTATCGCAGACACCAATCTCCGGCTGTATCAGTACACCGCGATCGACGAATACTCCAGAATGCGCTTTTTGGGAGCCTATGAGGAACAGAGTACCTACTCGTCTGCCGATTTCCTCACAAAGATGGTAGAATGGTTCAAGCGCAGAAACGTCATTGTGGAGTGCGTCCAAACCGATAACGGCTTCGAATTCACAAATCGCTTTGCCAACAGTAAACGCGACCTCGTCACCCTCTTTGAGAAGACTGCTGCCGAGCTGCATATCCGGCACAAACTCATTCGGCCATATACGCCGCGGCATAACGGAAAAGTGGAGCGCAGCCACCGAGAAGACCAGAAACGCTTCTATGGCACCCATCACTTTTTCTCGCTCGCCGATTTTGGTGGGCAATTAATTGCCCACCAAAATCGTTCTAACAATCTTCCGATGCGCCCTCTTCGTTGGCTCTCTCCGAATGAAGCTCTTGCTTCCTTCCGTGTCCAATATGTTTGACAAACCTACAGCCTGCGCACATGGCCCCGAGCGGCGCCTAGAGCTTGTTGAGCTCGTTTGCAAAGGTGTTCATATTGTAATCATTGGCCTTTTTAACATCGTCCGTGGATAACGAGAGGGTTTTGACGCTCTTTTTGCCCGCCGCCTGCTCCATGAATTCGACGACGCCGGCATAGCTGTTGGTTTTATCCCCGTGCGTGAGGAAAACCGCAAGGCTCTTGATGGAGGACTGGTATTTTTTGAGGAAGGAGGTCACGGGCGTCGCCGGTTTGCCCGCCCATACGGGGGAGCCGACCACGACAAGGTCGTATTGGGCCAGATCGGCTTTCAGCTCCTGAATCCTGGTCAGCTGGTTTAAGACAACCTGATAGCAGCTCTTGATAAAGCCTACCGCGCCGCTCCGGCTCTGCGTATCGATAATTTCTTCAAGGTCGGCGCCAATGGTCTTTGAGATCGTCTGCGCGGCGAGTTTTGTGACGCCTGATCTGGAGTAATAGACAACCAGTATCTTCATAAAGTATCCCGTCCTTTGTTTGAGATTCTTCATTCTCTTCATTTTATTATAGCATAATGCGCGAGGAATAAAAGGCCTGTGGTAAATATTTCTTAAATTTTAATGCCGCGCGGACGAGTAAAACGCGGCGCAGAGGAATTCCCATCAACTTCCCCTGCGCCGCGCTCTTTACATTTTTAACGCCGGGCGGCCATCCCGCCGACCGGGCTCCCGCGTTATTTTTTCAGGAACTTCATCATGCTGCGCAGCTCCTGCCCCGTTTTGACAAGCTGTGTTTCGGTATTCTGCCGTTTCATCGCATTGAAGTGCGGGCGGTTGACCTGATTTTCGGCGATCCAGTCGCGCGCGAAGCTGCCGTCCTGTATCTCCGAGAGCACCTTTTTCATTTCTTTGCGCGTTTCGTCGGTGATGATGCGCTTGCCGGTGACATAATCGCCGTATTCCGCGGTGTCGCTGATCGAGTAGCGCATCATTTCGAAGCCGCCCTTGTAGATGAGGTCAACGATGAGCTTCATCTCGTGGATGCACTCAAAGTAGGCGTTTTCGGGCGCGTAACCGGCGTCGACAAGCGTTTCAAAGCCTGCGCGCATTAGCTCGGTGACGCCTCCGCACAGCACGGCCTGCTCGCCGAAAAGGTCTGTCTCGGTTTCGACGCGGAACGTCGTTTCAAGGATGCCGGCGCGGGCCGCGCCGATGCCCGCCGCGTAGGCAAGGGCGATTTCCTTGGCTTTGCCCGAAGCGTCCTGCTCGATGGCGATCAGGCAGGGCACGCCGGCGCCGATCTCGTATTCGCTGCGCACCGTGTGGCCGGGCCCCTTCGGCGCGATCATGATCACGTCGACGCCCGCGGGCGGGATGATCTGCCCGAAGTGGATATTGAAGCCGTGCGCGAACGCAAGCACCTTGCCGGGCGTGAGAGACGGCGCAATGCTGTCACTGTAGAGCTTCGGCTGCTTCTCATCATTGACAAGGATCATGATGATATCCGCCGCCTTGGCCGCCTCTGCCGCGGTGGTGACTTCAAGGCCGGCCGCCTCGGCTTTTTCCCACGATTTGCTGCCCATGTAAAGGCCGACGATCACATCCGCGCCGCTGTCGTGCAGGTTGAGCGCGTGCGCGTGCCCCTGGCTGCCGTAGCCGATTACGGCAATCTTTTTACCCCTCAACAGCTCCAGATTGCAGTCGCTTTCATAATACATTCTTGCCATCTGATTTGCCTCCTCCGCCCTTTTCGGGCATATTAATTATCTATGGAATGGGCCTGTGCAGCCCTGTTATCTGCCGACCGGATGAGCCCCGTGCCGCT
The DNA here is from genome assembly GCA_031292115.1 of Clostridia bacterium. Lineage (GTDB taxonomy): Bacteria > Bacillota > Clostridia > Oscillospirales > Ethanoligenentaceae > JARLHS01. Next base: position 2,380 of record JARLHS010000011.1, read on the forward strand.
CTCGATGGCGATTGTGCCGGTGCGCACCTCTTCCCGGATCCCATACGGCGTGAGCATATCCTCCAGCGTGTGGATACGGGCGCTGTCGCCCGCGAATTCGAGCGTGAGCATGCTGCGGGAAACATCGATGATCTTCGCGCCGAAGATATCGGCTATCTGCATGATCTCCGAGCGGCTCTGGGCGGGCGCATTCACTTTGATGAGAATAAGCTCCTCGCTGATAAACTCACCGGAGGAAAGCACCTTGACCTTGATCACGTCGATGAGCTTGTTGAGCTGTTTCTCCACCTGCTCCACGGTGTAGTCGTCGCCGTTGACGACGATGGTCATGCGCGAAACGGCGGGGTCTTCGGTGACGCCTACGGCGAGGCTGTCGATGTTGAATGCGCGCCGGGCGAAAAGCCCCGAAACCTTCGAGAGCACGCCCGCATGGTTTTCTACCAAGACGGAAATCGTATGCTTCATGGAAATCACCCTCCTCAAAAAGAACTTTCCTCCGGATCGACCGCGCATTCGAGCAGATAGGGCCCTGCGCCTTCGAGCAGCGCGCCGATTGCCTCACCGGCACGCGCGCTGTCGCAAAGCCGCGCGCCTGCGATGCCATAAGCCGCGGCAAGCGCTATGAAATCAGGGTTTCCGTCGAGTGTCGTCGCAACGTAACGTTTGCCGTAGAGATCTTTTTGCAGCTCGCACACCATGCCGAGGCGGTCATTGCGCATGACGATGACCTTCAGCGGAGCGTGCTGCTGCATGATGGTCGCAAGCTCCATCATCGACATCTGGAAGGAGCCGTCGCCACAGACGGCGACGACCTGGCGCGAAGGCTGCGCACTGATGACGCCCAGAGCGGCGGGGATGGCGTAGCCCATCGTGCCCATGCCGCCGGAAGTGAGAAACCGCCCGCCGCGCATGATGACGTTGTTTGCCGCCCAGATCTGGTTTTGCCCCACGTCGGCCACCAGCACGGCGTCGGGGCGCATTCTTTCGGAAAGCAGCCGGATGAAGGAACGCGGCTCGATAAAGCCGGGCCGGGGCTGCGCGGGCGCTTTGAGATTTGCCGCGAGGGCGGTGGTGTAGCGCACCCATTCCTCGGTGTCGCCGCGCTGGGCTCTTGCGGCGAGGTCGCGCAGAACCAGCCGGAGGTCGCCGACGATGGGGATTTCGGTCTCGATATTCTTGCCGATCTCGGCCGGGTCGATATCGATGTGGATGATGCGCGCGCGCTGTGCGATCTGCCCGGGCGCGGCCATCGCGCGGTCCCCCACGCGGGCGCCGCAGATAACAAGCAGGTCGGCCTCGTGAATAGCCCTGTTGGCCGCCGCCCTGCCGTGCGTGCCCAGCATGCCGAGGTGCAGCGGGTGGCAGGTCGGCAGCGCGCCGATGCCCATCATCGTGGTGACGACGGGGATCGCGCATTTTTCCGCGAAGCCCGCAAGCTCCTGCTGCGCCTTTGAGGCGAAAACACCGCCGCCCGCGCAGATGACGGGCCGCTTCGCGTAAAAGACGGCTTCCGCTGCGCGTTTGATCTGTAGCGCGTGGCCGCGCGCGCTCGGCCTGTAGCCGCGGATGGCGGCTTCCTTCGGGTATGCGAAATCGAGCTGCGCGGTCTGGACGTCGACGGGCACGTCGATGAGCACGGGGCCGGGCCTGCCTGTGGAGGCAATGTAAAAAGCCTCTTTGAATATGCGCGGGAGCTCCTGCGCGTCTTTGACAAGATAGC
>JARLHS010000098.1 GCA_031292115.1 Clostridia bacterium
ATCGTCACAAGGATCGAAAACGATCTCGATTATCCGGGCCAGATCAAGGTAAATGTCATCCGTGAGAGCCGCGCGATTGAGTTTGCAAAATAATACCCCTGTAAACCACGGGGGGCGGACGGCTTCGTCTGCCCCCCGTTTTGTTTTATTTTGATTTCCGTATGAACGAACCGTCAAAAAGGATGGATTTAATGAATATTCTTTGCATCGGCGATGTGATCGGCGCCTCCGGCTGCGAATTCATGATGCGCCATCTGCCTTCTCTGCGAAAGCTTTACGCGGTTGATCTTGTCATCGCCAACGGTGAGAATTCCGCCGAAGGAAACGGCCTGACACCCGCCTCCGCCGACATGCTCTTCAACAGCGGCGTCGATGTCATCACCACGGGCAACCATGTTTTCCGCCGCAAGGAGATCTACCCCGCACTGGATGAAAACCCGCGCATTCTCCGCCCGGCGAATTACCCCGCCGCAACGCCCGGGAAGGGCTGGACGGTGGTGGATACCGTCAAGGCGCAGGTCTGTGTCATAAACCTGCTCGGCACGGTTTTCATGGATCCCATCGACAGCGCGTTTGAAGCCGCCGACGCCATCCTCGCAAGCCAGGGCGAGGGGCGGCTCGTCATCGTCGACATGCACGCCGAGGCAACCTCGGAAAAGCGCGCACTCGCTTTTTACCTTGACGGAAGGGTTTCAGCCGTTTTCGGTACCCATACGCATGTGCAGACCGCCGATGAGGAGATCCTCCCTCACGGCACCGGCTTCATTACCGATCTGGGCATGACGGGGCCCACGCTCTCGGTGCTTGGCATTGACCCGCAGCCCATCATCCGCCGGTTTTTGACCAGGCTTCCGTCGAAATTTTCCAACGCCACAACACCCTGCAGCCTTTCAGGGGTACTTTTAGACATTAATACCAAAACAAGACAAACGAATTTGATAAACAGGATACAGGTGAAGTAATATTTTCATCATAATGCCTTGAATTCCATATAATTGAGTATTAAAATGTATTAAAGTGGACAATGCTCGTAAATAAGCTATCAACGAAGGGATGCGATTAAAATGGAAATCATCAAAGTATCATCGAAATCGGCTCCCCATGCGGTTGCGGGTGCAATTGCCAACGTTGTCCGTGAAAGAAGCACAGCTGAAATCCAGTCAGTCGGCGCAGGCGCAACCAACCAGGCCATTAAAGCCATTGCAATAGCGCGCGGCTACCTTGCCCCTTCCGGAGTTGATATTGTCTGCATCCCCGGTTTCGCAAACGTTGAGGTCGGCGGCGAAAGCCGCACAGCCATGCGACTGATCGTTAAAACCATCTGACCCGCATTTCCGCATCGGTAAAGCCGGTGTCTCCAGCCAACGCTGCACACCGGTTTTTTTGTTTGTGATTTTTTCGTAAGGAATCATTGAAATTCATTTTCTCTTATGCTATAATATCTTTACATTCGCGGGAGTAGTTCAGCGGTAGAGCGTCGGCTTCCCAAGCCGAATGTCGCGGGTTCGAATCCCGTTTCCCGCTCCAGACTGAGTCTGGACACCATTCGCGTCCAGGCTCTTATCTTTTATGTGGCTCATTTCCCGCGTTTTTACCCGGCATCCAGATTGCTTTCAGAACACATTTCGGTGTTTTTCCTGATGATCCGGTGTCGTCATTTTTTCAGGGCCCGCGGGCCCGGGCAACCGTCATTCCTTTAAGCGGCTATGCCTCTGCCGGGGTTCCAAGCGACTGCTGAGCCGATTGCCCGCAGAGTTGCTATTTATCGCCGCCGTATCCGCGAAGGCCGCACAGAGGCGTATGCCTCCAACAGGCGGCTTTTGTTGCAAGTCGCCCCGGTATCCCGCCGAGAAAATATGCAGCCGGCAAAAGCCCTGAATACCAAACGGGGGTGCCTCCATGGTCAGAGAATGCGTTGTCATTATTGTCATCCTCGTTATTGCGGGGTATGTCTTTCTGCGCAGCCGGCGCCGCATGTGGTTTGGCGCGGTCTTTCCTCTGATGCTTGTTCCGCTTGTCAACACCATCTTCTCGCCGCACTTTCTCGACCGTCTGCCGCACGGCTACGACATCCGTCTGGTCATCTACCTGGCGTGTTTCGCCATTTCGTCGCTTTGGATTGCCCTTTGGTCAAAAAAGCTGCCCGTGGGCAAATCGAGAAGCGCCTATATCTTCAGCTCGATCGGTTTTACGTTTGTGCTCGTGATTGTGCTCATTGTGAAGGGAGCCAATATCGAATAAGGCACAGGTCGTTCTTTTCCCGGCCGACTGAGCGGGGCCGCGCGGAAACGGCGGCAGGGCCGTGATCAGGATTCATCGGTACAAAAAGGGGGGCTGCGCGTCTGCGCAGCCCCCCAAACTGTCAAATATCCCGATTTTAATGGGAGATTTGTTAATACTCCTATTCGCTTTTTAGTGCTCCCATCCCCAACCGCTTCTCTGCGCGGGGATGAGCCAGTGATACAGGGATTTTTTGTAAATTCCCGGATTTCCCAGTATCCCCCCGCGCCCCCCGTTTTGTGTTTGTGGGGCGGACACCGGCAGCTTTCTCGGCAAATTGCTGCTTTTGGCCCGCGTTCTTTGTCGAATGTTGTGAAAATTTAGACGGATTTGATCTTGATTTTAACACCTGATTCCTTATAATTAAAACTGTAGCCCACATCGGCGATATTCCGTCCCGCGGAGGATCCTTCCATCTTCCGCGGGCACGGTTGTTTTCCGGGGCGGGTGTCAAATAAGAGGGGGAATTGCAAGTTGGAGAATTTCTTTAAGCTCAAGCAGTACGGCACAAATGTACGTACCGAAGTCATCGCCGGAATTACAACATTTTTCACCATGGCGTATATCATTTTCGTCAATCCACAGATCCTTTCCATCACGGGTATGAATTTTCAGGGCGTTTTTGTTGCAACGATTATCGCCTCAGTGGTCGGCACCCTCGTTATGGCGCTGTTCGCAAATGTTCCCTATGCGCTCGCTCCGGGCATGGGACTCAACGCGTTTTTTACTTTTACAGTATGCGGCGTGATGAAGTTTACCTGGAACCAGGCCCTTGCAATGGTGCTTATATGCGGCCTTATTAACATCGTCATTACCGTTACCGGCCTGCGCAAAGCGATTATCCGTTCGCTGCCAAAGGTGCTTCAGAGCGCTATCGGTGGTGGTATCGGCCTCTTCATCGCCTATATCGGCGTTAAGGACGCGGGGCTGCTGAAATTCACCTCCGACCCCGGCACCTACCAGTTCTTCGGTAAAACACCGGCGGACGCCACGGTTGTCGCCAACGCTTCGGCCGTGCCCGCACTTGTCAATTTCTCTAATCCTGCGGTTCTGCTTGCCCTTATCGGCGTTGCCATCATTGTCGTGCTTATGGTCTTAAAGGTCAAGGGTTCGATCCTGATCGGCATTATCTCAACGACCCTGATCGGGCTGATTGAAATTGCATGCGGCGTCAATCCGCATGCCTTTTACCCCTCGCTTGCCAGCAATGTAAATTCGATCGGCGCACTTTTCGGCACGATGTCAATCACATGGAGCTCCATCGGCTCATCGATTTCCGCCGTTCATCTCACGGCGTTTAAAATGGATTTCCCCGGCCTCTTTTCCGATCCCACAAAAATCGTGCTTGCTTTTACCGCTATCATAGCCTTTATCCTTACCGATATTTTTGACGCGCTGGGCACTTTTATCGGCACCGGACGCCGCACGGGCATCTTCGATGAAAACGACGAAAAGCTGCTTCTCTCCGGCAAGGGTGTAAAATCCCGTATGGACAGAGCCCTTTTTGCCGACCTGTGCGCAACCATTACAGGCGCGTTTGTCGGTACTTCAAATACAACCACCTATGTTGAGAGCTCGGCGGGCATCGCAGAGGGCGGCCGCACAGGCCTTACCTCGGTTGTCACCGCTATTCTTTTCGCCCTGTGCCTTATCCTGGCGCCCGTTGTGGGCATCGTACCGGCAGCAGCAACCGCCCCCGCACTGATCGTCGTCGGTATGCTCATGATCGCATCGATCGCCGACATCGATTGGCACAACTTTGAGGACGCGGCTGTCGCCTTCATCACAGTTGCCCTGATGCCCTTTGCCTACAGCATAACGACCGGTATCGCTTTTGGATTCATTGTTTATGTTCTGATAAAGATCATCAGAGGCAAGGCCAAAGAAGTTCATCCGATTATGTATGGCGCAACGGCGCTTTTCATCGTCAACTTCATCATGCTCGCGATCAAGAATCTGTAGCCGCGGGCTGCTGCACATAAAGAATCCGGGAACGGGGCATTTAAACGCCCCGTTCCCTTTTTTTATCCCAACCCGAATAGATGCCCCCGCCGCGCGCAAAATATAGCCGTCCAACTTTTAAGAAAAAAGCTGAATGGCTAAAGAAGTGCAAATCTTATTTTGGGGAGGCATCGACTTGATCAGGAAACCCGGCGCCGGGGGCAAGGCAAACGTGCGCCCTGCCGCAGACAATGTGGCGCATGCGTCAAAGAAACCGCAGCAATACCGCCAGCACGAGGCGATCACCGATATGATCGACAAGGCCAACGACGCCATCGAAAACAACCAGCTCAAGGATTAATGAGGATCTAGCCCGCATGGATGTGCATGCGGCTCGCGCCGTTTACGTCCTTTCCGCCTCAATGCGCGCGGGAATACCTGCCCTGCACCCATCCACGTGCGAAAGAACAGCCACCAGACTGCCGGCGCTGCGAATAAACTGCGGCGCCGGCAGTCTGTTTCGGGGGTTTCACTGTCGGGTGAGCCGGAGCCCTCATCAATGAAAATCGAATCAAGCCTTATGCCGCCGCAATAGGATTGCACCGCATCCGCGAGCCCGAAGGCAAGCACAGCGATGCGGGGAATACCCCGCCGCCTGAGAGTGTGCTCACGCCGCTCAGTCGAGTTTCAGCACACCCTCAAACACGACGTTATGCTGGCCGGTCATCTGCTTTGTCCTGTGATAGCTGCCGAAAACCCATTTTTTAAAGGTGCAGCGCTTGTTGATCTGATCAAGATAGACATTGAGCACATTGGGCTCTTCAAAATCGCTGTCGAAAAGCCGGCAAAGCGAGGCCGGCGCCTCATGTGTGAAGATATAATCCACCTGCCAGCCGCAGGCTTCGAGGTTTTCGACCCCTTCCTCCATCTCGGCGCGGGAGGGGGCTTCCTGCGCCCACCATGTTTTCTCCGCGACGCGCATCTCTTTTTCCACGCTCTCGCCGCCGCCGAAGGTGAATATCCGCTTGTCGTTGATCAGGTAAACCTGCCCGCGCATCAGATGGATGAGATTCTGCGAAATGACCTGCACCTTCCCCCCGCACCATTCGGTGACGGGGCAGCTTTCGAGCAGGCTGAAGTTTTCGTGCGTGCCGTCAATAAAAAGCGTCTTGTAGCGCTTCCTTCCGAGCGAGCGGGCAATCTTGCGCTCCTGCTCGGAGCCGTTCCATATCAGGCCGAAATCCCCGCAGATGACGATACAGTCTTTCTGCCGGATGCCCTGAAAACCTCTTTTTTTGAATCCTTCTATATCGGCATGTACATCGCCTGTAACGTAAAACATTCAAATGCTCCTTCCGGCGGTCAATCCTGAGGCAGGACGTAATTGATAAGCCCGACATTCTGCCCGCCCTTAAAAAAGATGCGCGGCACACGCTTGCCGATCAGGCATACTGCTTCGTAATTGATCGTGCCCATATGGCCCGCGAGCTCATCCATCGTGATCTCCGCACCGCCGTCGCGGCCGATGATCGTGACGATGCCGCCCTCCTGCACGTCCGCAATGCCCGTGATATCCGCCATGCACTGATCCATACACACGCGCCCGATGATGCCGGCCCTGCGCCCGCCGACGAGCACCTCCGCGTTGTTCGTGAGGCGGCGCGAAAAGCCATCCGCATAACCGACGGGCAGCGTCGCGACCGTGGTCGCCTTCTCTGTGCGGTACTTGAGCCCGTAGCTCAGCGGTACGCCGGCTCCAAGGGTCTTGATCTGCGAAATAATGGTTTTGAGCTCCATCGCGGGCCGGAGTGTGATCGGCACCGGCATGCCCGCCACAGGCAGCAGCCCGTAGAGAATAATGCCGGGCCGCACCATATCGAGCTGCATCGACGGGAAATTGAGCAGCCCGGCACTGTTGCAGCAGTGCCGCAGGCGGAATTCGACGCCCCGCTGCCGCAGTTTGTCGATCGCATCGGTGAAAAGCTCGAACTGCACGCGCGTGAAGCTATTCTGCGGCTCATCCGCAACGGCAAAATGAGTAAAGATCCCCGTGGCGTCAAGGTTCGACAGCCGCACCGATTTTTCAATTTCGCCGATTGTGTCGCTGCCGTGGTGTGTGAGGTTGTATAAGAAGCCCAGCCGCCCCATGCCCGTATCAAGTTTGATATGTACGTTCACCCTGCCGCCGGCACGAGCCGCCTGCTCGGAGAGAGCGGCCGCATAGTCGAGGCTGCATACCGTCTGCGTGATGCCGTGACGGATCAGCTCCGCCGCATGGGATACCGGCGTGCTGCCCAGTATCAGCACGGGCTTATAAATGCCGGACGCGCGAAGCTGCATGGCTTCTTCGAGATTGGAAACGCCGAAATAATCCGCCCCCGCGAGATAAAGCTCCCTGGCGACATAGGGCACGCCGTGGCCGTAGGCATCCGCCTTCACCACCGCCATCACCAGGCACCCCGGGCGGACAAACGAACGTATGGCATGGAAGTTTTTTGTGATGTTGTCAAGATCGACCTGAGCCCAGGTCCGTTTTAGATAATCAGACATGTTTGCCTCCGAAAGCCTTTGAATTGTAATCCTTTAAAAACGCATATATATAATTATATTCGCAAATGGGTAAAAATCAACTTAAAATTTGAAACTTAGGCCGGGAGCACCCGCGCCGGGCAAACGCGCGCTCCTGCAGCTAGGGCGGCTTCATGCAAAAATTCTGTCTGCCCGCATCGTACGAGCCTCCATTTAAAGAAGCGAAAAAATCGCTTTTTTTGCGGGATTTGTATGAAACGGCTCTCCTTGCGGCTTACGCCGCCTGCCGATTTGCGGCAGGTATTAAACAGCGGATATAATCCGCAGTTTAATGGGAGAATAGTATAACCGCGCCGGAGCGCGGAAACCTAAGAATAATACGAAATTGGAGCCGATGCTGTGAAAACAAAACCTGCCGTGATCATCAGGGGCGCCGTCTGCGGGCTTTTCGCAGGCCTGCTCAACGGCCTGCTGGGCGCGGGCGGCGGCATGGTCATCGTTCCGCTGCTCGAACGCAACGGGCAGGAGCCGCGAAAGGCGCATGCCACCTCCATCGCCGTCATTACGCCGCTTTGTGTGCTCAGCGCCGCCTTCTACCTGCATGGCGGCAGCGTGCGGCTTTCCGACGTGCTGCCGTTTCTTCCCGCAGGGCTTGCCGGAGCATTCCTCGGCGCAAAGCTTCTGCCTAAGATCCCGGACAACCTGCTTCGCCGCATCTTCGGGGCGTTCATGCTCTACGCGGCCTGGCGGCTGCTGGCAAGATAGCCATGCTGTTTGCAGCGATGCTTGCCGGGTTCGCGGCGGGCTTTATCAGCGCTCTGGGGCTCGGCGGCGGCGGCGTGCTCGTGATGTTCCTCACCATTTTCATGGGATTCGGGCAACTCAAGGCGCAGGGCATCAACCTGCTGTTCTTTGTGCCCGTCGGCTTTTTCGCGCTCATCTGGCATTTCAGGCGGGCGCTTGTCAGCCTGAGGCTTGCGGTTCCGGCGGTATGCGGGGGATTTGCCGGCGCAACCGTCGGCAGTGTGCTGGCAACCTGGCTCGGCAGCAACGTCACGGGAAAAATATTCGGCGCAATGCTTGCCGTGCTGGGCTTTTGGGAGCTTTTGAGGCCCAGCACGGCACAAAAAAAGAAGCGGTAACGGCGGCACGGCCCCGCTTCCGCTTTGCGCTGATCGGAATCAGTGGAGCTGATACCTCCGATTATACCATTGATTCCCCCGGATGTACATATCAGATGCACGGGTCTCATTGGAAAATCATTCGACAATTGCCCGCACGCTTCGCGGCAGAGGGGCGTTGAAAGCGCGGAGCGGCTGTTTTTCTCAGTCTTTACACCCCGGGGGACCCGGTAAACTAAAGATGGTTTTGCCGCGGCAAAACACGATGAAAAGCAGGAGTGAAAGCGATATGCCTGTCAAAAAAGCGACGGTCAACCTTGCTGTGAGCGGCAGCGTGCTGACCGCGACGGATTCTGCAACCGGGCAGCCGGCAACCTCCGCCGGCTTTCAGGGTGAGGACAGCGCCGTCTGGCTGCACTGCGCCATCCCGGCGGAGTGGCAGGATCTTGCCTGCCGCCTGTGTGTCGTCGCCCTCAACGGCGCATACGACGAAAGTGTGCTGCCGGTCTCAAACGCCATCGACATGCCGCTGCGGCAGGGCGTGCTGGTGCCCGGGCAACTCACCGTGAGCCTCAAAGGCTCCGACAGCGGCGGCGTGCGCAAAACGGCGGATTGCGGCACCCTCTATGTGCAGGCGAGCAGCATCGGCACCGATCAGATTGCCGGGAGCTTCCCTCAGGCCTTTGAGGAGCTGGCGCGCGAGGTGGGGATGATCGTCGCCGGAGTCAGCGATTACAACGCCCTTTTAAACAAGCCCCAGATCGACGGCGTCACGCTGCAGTCAGGCAAATCGCTTTCCGATCTGGGGGCGGCCTCGCAGACGGATATGAATACGGCGCTGAGTGGCATTTCCACGCTGCAGGGGGAAATGAGCGCCGCGCAATCCGGCATATCCGCCGTCAACGCCGCACTCGGGGACATACAGTCCGCTCTCTCGTCTGTTTTAGGGGGGATTTCATAATGGCGACAATCGCCGATTATCTGACAAAATTAAATAATCTGCGCAACAGCCTCGCGGACAACCTGACGGCGAAAGGGGTTACCGGCTCCCACACCGACACGATGGATACGCTCGTGCCAAGGGTGCTGGATATTCGCACGAGCCTGACGGGCAAGCCGTCGGTTTCAAATTCCCTTGTGGTGGGTCAGGTTTTAAGCGTCTCAAACTCGCTGTCGGTCTGCATACCGGCAGCCAATTCAGTGAACGGAGTTGTTGGATGATGACGGAACAATTCAGAATGCCCGACACGGCGGTTGAGGCCACGCCGGAGCTTATGGCCCGCATTAAAAAGGTAAACGAGGACGCTTTCGCGCTTCACCTCGGAGTGCTCCCCGCCCTGTTTCTCAACGCGAAGGTTGAAAAACAGGGCAGAACGCTCTTTGACAAACACTATAAGGCCAACAGTTATACGAGAAATTATTACAACTTTATTGCCTATAACCTTCTGGGCCTGACAATGGACGGTACTTACGGGGCCGGCCATGTCAGCACAAAGCTGATTTCCGGAGCGGTCAGGAGCTGGCCCGCGAACGGCTCCAGCATCGCGAGCCTGCTGGGCACGGGCACGATGGGATTCGGCGGGGCCTCCACAAACGACACGTTTGGCATTGTCGTAGGCACCGGAGCCGCCGCCGAAAGCTTCGAAGCCTATGCGATGGCCGGCCGGATCGCACACGGGAACAGCGCCGGACAGCTGTTTTATAATGCCTGCACTCAAGGGGCGGGCTCCTATGACAGCGCCTCAAAGACTTTTTCAAACTTCTTGTCCAGGACTTTCAACAACAATTCGGGCGGAACGATTGTTGTGGCGGAAACGGGCCTCGAAGATTACTCTTTGTGGCTGACCTCAGGCAGCGTGCTTGACGAGCGCACGCTTTTGCCCTCCGCCATAACCGTGCCGGACGCAAGCCGGCTGACCATTACCTATACCTTTACATTTGCGTTCCCGCAATGATACATATATAATTCTCCCATTATCATGCGCAGATCCGTGGAATAACCGTACAGAAATTAGACAGGAGGGAAAGGGATGCAGAGCAGAAATCCGGACAACCTCAGGGGCATCGACCTCAGCCATTATCAGGCGGGGATCAACCTGGAAGACGCACGGGCAAAGGGGTATTCGGTCGTTTACCTCAAAGCCTCCGAGGGAGAGCAGACGGCCGACCCCGCGTTTAAAGACCTCTGCGGCAAAGCAAAGGCGCAGGGGCTGAAGGTCGGCGCCTATCACTTCCTTCACGTCGGCGAAGGCTATTCGGTCGACAGGGAGGCCGGCTGCTTTCTCGCGCAGCTGCGCGGCCTGCAGCCCGATTGCAGACCCGCGATCGATATTGAAGAGGCCGGGTATCATGGCGGCGACCCCGCCGCCGTCACCGCGCAGGTGCTCGAATTCGCCGAAAAGGTGACGGCCGCAAGCGGCCTGCCGTGTATGGTCTATGCCGACACATCCTTCATCGGCAGTCATTTCACGAAGGGGATCACGAAGCTGCCGCTCTGGATCGCCGATTACCGCAGCAGCAGCGCGCCGGGTGAAAACGGCATCACCGGCTCATGGGCGGGGCTTCAGTATGCGGACAACGGCAGCGTGGGCGGCTGCACCGTCGATCTCGACGAATTCACGGAGGATGTCCTTCTTAACAGGGCGCAGCAGCCCGCCGCGTCGAAGGCCCCGGCCTTCCCGGGGGCAGAGTATTTCGGCCCCGGCCGGGCAAATGATTTTGTGCTGATGCTGGATAGACAACTCATAAAACGTGGCTACAGTAAATATTATTTACTGGGGAGACTCGGAGCCTCACGCTCATGGGGCGGGGGCACGCAGAAAGCCTGCCGGGCGTTCCAGCTCTCGCAGGGTTGGAAAGGGACGGACGCCGACGGGATTCCGGGGCCCGAAACCTGGAGCAGGCTTTTCAGCTGAACGGGCGCCCGGCTTCAGTCGGCCAATCGCCATGCACACCCGTGGCCGGCATTCCCCGCGGCAGACTTCTTAGAGATCGCATGCTCTGCCCGACTGCCGCAGCGGTATTCCCGGCATCCTGACTGAAAAACCAAACAGGGAGGCAACAGGATGAAGCAATCAAGATGGAAAAGCAAGGTTTTATGGGCTTCGTTGGCAGCTCAGGTGATCGCGCTTTTGCAGCTGCTCGGCGTATTTGCAAAGCTCGGGCTCAACGCGGGCACTGTCGGCAATATCGTCGCCGGCCTGCTGCAGCTGTTCGTCATCTTTGGGGTGCTCAACGACCCGACAACCGCGGACGGATTCTAAAGGCAATATCCATCGCATTTTTGGCAGAGCGTCGGCCTCTTCGGGCCGGCGCTCTGCCGCTTTTTTGTTATATACGGCGTGCCGTGCGCCGATCAGCGGCAGATACCGCTTAATTTGCAGATTAAGATTGAAATCGGATAGTTACAGAGGTATAATAAGCCATATTCAGCGTGAAAGAGGTGCGTCAGGATGGAAATTACAGACATATCCGCTGATGATTATCTGATCAGCAAAGACAAGCGTTTACTGCAGCTCGACCGGGTACAGGGTCTGCTGGAAAAAAGCTACTGGGCACAGAACCGGCCGAAGGATACGATTGAGAAATCCATTGAAAACTCTTTGTGCTATGGGGTTTATCTGAATACGGTGCAAGTCGGCTTCGCGCGCGTGATGACCGATTATGCGACTGCCTATTATCTGTGCGACGTCATAATCGACGAGGCCCACAGGGGAAAAGGGCTCGGGAAAAAACTCATCGATACGATTATTCATGACGACGCGCTGAAATCACTATCCGGGATTCTAGCGACAAAAGACGCTCACGGCCTGTATGAACAATTTGGCTTTGCTAAAGGCGGGGACAGATACATGAGCAAAAAGGCGGATTAGCTCTGCCGAATGAGTGACAGGATCCGTGTCCCCGCCTGCGAAGCGGCAGGCAGCACCGAATTCGCGCCAAAAGTCAATGCCCATAATAGTGCCACACATGCCTTTTCAAGTGCGGATCGAGGTCAAAATCATTATGATTTGTTAAATCTATTGACAGTAATATGAATTTTGTCCATAATAGTAGTCGATATCGCATCTGGACGACGGTGCCCAATTCCCACACGATCAATAAAAATATGATGATTTCGGGAGCTTAACATGAGATATGTTCCGACCGGGTGCCTGAGAGACGGCATGATATTGGCAAAAAATTTATATGGCGCGAACAATGAGCTCCTATTGGCGCACGGGCAGAGGCTGATCGGCAAATACATATTGAAGCTTCAGACATTGGGATATCAGGGGGTCTATATCGATGACGATCTGACGAAAGACATCGATATCGTCAATGTGATAAAAGATGAGCTAAGGCATAAGACCATCAGCACCGTTAAAAATGTCTATATTTACTCAAAAACAGGGGATCAGCGAAATCTCGATAAAAGCTTTGACGACACCAAAAACCTCGTAAGCAATATGGTGGATGAGATTCTCAACAACAAGACGGTCATGCTGAATATGATCGACCTGAAGGTATTCAACGATTATACGTTTTACCACTCGGTAAATGTGGCCATTCTGGCGATCGTGCTGGGAATGGCCATGGGTTACAGCTATAAAAGCCTGTATCGGCTCGGCCTGGGCGCGCTGCTGCATGACGTCGGCAAGGTGTTTGTCCCTGCCGAGATCCTCGACAAGCCCTCTGCGCTGACCGGCGAGGAATTTAATCAAATAAAGCAGCACCCTCATTACGGGTATGAATATCTGATCAATAACTGTGTTTTGCCGTCGGAGGCCTATACCGTCGTACTGCAGCATCACGAAAGATACAACGGCTCCGGGTATCCTTATGGCCTGATCGGCAGCAAAATATCCAGAGACGGCAAAATTATCGCCATTTCCGACGTTTACGACGCCATGGTGTCGGACAGGCCCTACCGGAAAGCGCTGCCGCATTCCGATGTGATCGAATATATCATCGGCAAGAGCGAGACCTTATTCGACCCTGAGGTGGTGCAGGTTTTCTTTAAAAAAATTGCCCCCTACCCGGTTGGGACGCTCGTGCAGCTATCCAACGGAGAGAAAGGCATCGTCCTTCAGAATTTCGAGAGCATGGGAGCAAGGCCCGATATCAGAATCATCGACGATGAAAACCATGTGAGAGACATTTGCCTGAGAAGCAACAAGGATTATCTGAGCGTGACGATAACGGGCTGCGAATGCTGATTGCGGTTTAAACCGCCGTGTCGGCTCAGAATGCCCTTTTGTTTTGAATATTGCTTAAAAAACGTGAAGCGATCGGTTTTGTCGCGCAGGCGGACGTGCGCCGCCGGAGCGAAGGCCTTGACTTTAATTGGCGCGCAGGTGTTTATACGATTTTCTTCTAATCGGCAGATAAAATCTACTGATTAATACCGCCGCATTTTGCGGCGGACGGCGGCGCGGAGCCAAGAAAAGCCGTTCAATACTCATCAGCTCGCCGTCGGCGAATTTTAGAAAGTAGACTTTGTCTGCTTTCTAAGTGAAAATCAGTATTACTGCGCGCTTTCGCTTTTTACGGGCCGGATGACCACCGCGCGCGTCAGGCTGAGCAGCGCCGCCAGGAAGGTGCAGACAGCGCACATGATGAACACGCCGTGCAGCCCCCGCAGAAAGATCGGCACTTCCATTGTGCCCGTGCCCTGTGAAAGCGCGTTGATGCCGAGGTGCGTGACGAACGAGAACAGCAGCACCGAGAAGGCCGTGCCCGAAACCATGCCGAGATTGCGGAAGAGCGCGTTGATGCTGCCCGCTATACCGAGCTGGTGCTTGGGCACGGAGCCCATGACGCTGCTGTTGTTGGGCGACTGAAAAAGCGCCGTCCCGATGCCGTAGAGCGCTGTGAAAAGGGCGATCACCGCATGCGGTGAGGATCTATTGAGCGTTGTGAAAAGCAGCAGCACGACGGTGGAGAGCCCCATGCCCGCGATCGTAAGCGGTCGATAGGAGATTTTGTCGGAAAGCCACCCGCTGATGGGCGCCACCACAAGCGTGCTGATGGGAAAAAACGAGATCAGCAGCCCGGCTTGCAGAGGGCTGAGGCCGAGGATATCCTGCAGATAAAACGGAAGAAAATACAGCGTTGCGTTCGAGGCGATGAACGCGAGATACGCCGAGGCAAGCCCGAACGAAAATTCATGGATCTTAAACAGCTGGAGCCGGATCAACGGATTCTGCGTGCGGCCCTCCACGGCGATAAACGCGGCGACACAGACCGCCGAAAGCACAAGCATCACGACAAACACCAGCATCGGAAGCAGCCCCGCCTGCAGCAGCAAAAGACCGATGAAAAGCAGCAGCACAGCCGCCGAGAACAGCGCGGTGCCTCCGAAATCAAAGCGCCTGTCCGCCTGGCGCTCGCTGATCTCCGGCATGATGAAAAACGTGAGCACGACGCCCACGACCCCGATGGGAACATTGATAAAAAAAATCGACGGCCAGCCGACGGTGGAAACAAGGATGCCGCCGAGGCTCGGGCCCGTGAGACTGCCGAGTGCGACCATCGTTCCTGTGATGCCCAGCGCACGGCCGCGCTGCTCGGGGGGAAAAATCGCCGTAATGATGCCCTGCCCGAGCCCCATCATCGCCGAGGCGCCCACCGCCTGCAGAACGCGGGCGAGCACGAGCAGCAGGAGGGTGTGGGAAAACCCGCAGAGCGCCGAGCCTATTGTAAAGCCAAAAAAGCCAAACATAAAAATTTTCTTTTTGCCGTAAAGATCCGAGAGCTTGCCCCACACGGGCAGCAGCACCGCAATCGAGAGCAGGTAGGCCGTTACGACCCACTGGATCAGGGTGATCGGCACTTTGAGGCGGCCGGCAATCGTGGGAAGCGCATTGTTGACGATGCTGCCGTCGAGTGTCGCCATGAAGGTTGAGAGTGAAACGTTCAGCAGGATCAACATTCTTTTCAGCCTGGTAAGCTCGCTATTCATCCATACACCCCTAAAACCATTTCTTCTTATGGAAAAACAAGATCATGAGCACGACAATGACGGCCGAAATGACCCAGAAGACCAGGTAGCCGTAAGGCAGCGAGAGCTCCGGGATGTTTTTGAAATTCATGCCGTAGATGCCGGCCAGAAAGGTCAGCGGAATGAAGATCGTGGAGATAATGGTGAGGATCTTCATCGTATCGTTCGTGCGGTTGCTGATGCTGGACAGATAGGTATCCAGCATGTTGGAAAGGATATCCTGATAGGTCTCGATGGAGTCGACGATCTGGATCAGATGGTCGTAAACGTCGTGCAGGTAAATCCTGATCTCCTGGGAGAGCAGCGCGGAATCGCTGTTGACAAGGCCGCCGATCAGCTCACGCAGCGGATAGACGGATTTGCGCAGATACA
>JARLHS010000099.1 GCA_031292115.1 Clostridia bacterium
AGATACCAGATATGCACGGAAAGCGTATTGGCTGGGCGAAACGGGCTCAGCAGCGACCGCGGATGCAGCGGATTCCAGTCGTTGTAATTGATGAAGCCGCTCATGCCCGTCGTGTAGATCAGCGCCGCCGCCTCACCGAAGCACCGGCCCGCCGCGAGGATGATGCCCGTAACGATGCGGTTGACGCACGAAGGGACCAGCACCCGCACGATCGTCTGCCATTTCGTCGTGCCGAGCGCATAGCTGCCCTCGCGGTAGGTATCCGGTATGTCGCGGATGGCGTCCTCGGTGTTGCGCGTGATCAGCGGGATATTGAGAACGGAAAGCGTCAGGCCTCCCGCGATGATACTCACGGTGGAATGCGTCAGATCAACGAACACCAGCAGGCCGAAAAGGCCCACGACGATCGACGGCAGTGAAGAGAGTGTCTCGATACAGGTGCGGATGATGCTTGTGAGCTTTCCGGGGAGCGCATATTCCGCCATGTAGATGCCCGCGAGGATTCCAAAGGGCACCGAGAAGAGCAGCGACACGAACACCACATAAATCGTATTAAAAAGCGCGAGGCCGATGCCGTTTGTCTTGAAGCCGATGTACTTCGGCGTATAGGAGGCGATGCCTTTCGAGATCACATAGATCGCGAATGCCGCGAGCAGCAGCAGAAAGAAGCCTGCAACGGCGTAAAGCACAAAGGTCGCGGTCCTGTCGGCCATCCGGGCCCTGCGGTATGCCTTGTTTACCATGATCACCCCTTCTTTCTGCCGATAAGTCGGATGATGACGATGAACACAAACGAGATGGCAAACAGCAGCAGCGCCATGCTCCAGAGGCTCGCCGTCCAGGCCGAATTTTCCGAGGCGGTGCCCATCGAGGTCGCGATGACATTGGTGAGCGTCATCGTCCTCGAAAGCAGGCTTTTCGGGAAGTTCATATCCATGCCGATCACCATCGAAACGGCGAGCGCTTCGCCGAACGCGCGCGCGATGCCCAGCACAACGCCGGTAAAAATACCGGAAGAAGCGGCCGGCAGGCGCACCTTGCGGATCATCTGCCAGCGCGTGGAGCCGAGCGCGTAGGATGCCTCCTTGTGCTCCTGCGGCAGGCTGCGGATGGCATCCGTCGAGACGGTCGTCACCGTGGGGAAGATCATCAGCGCAAGCACAATGCCCGCCGCAAGCAGACCCTCGCCGCCCGTGGGGATGCGAAAGACCTTTGCGATCACCGGGCAGAGCAGCGTATAGCCCACCCAGCCGTAAACGACCGACGGGATCCCGACAAAAATCTCAATCGCCGGCTGCAGGAATCTCTGCCCCAGCCGCGGGGAAATTTCCGCCATGAAGATCGCGCAGGCCAGCGCAAACGGTGTGGCCAGCAGGACGGCAAACAGCGAGACCGAAATGGAGCCGACGATAAAGACCAGGCTGCCGACATGCCCCTTCGGCCCGGTGGCGGAAATCGGAGGATTCCATGTGCTTCCGGTGAAAAATTCCCACACCGAGTATTTATATTGCGTAAATGTTACGATGCCCTTCCCGATCAGGAATATCGTCATGAGCAGCGTCAGGATCATAATGGAAATGCCGAAGACCGTGACGATTCCCCGCCCGAGCAGCTCCTTCCTGAAATAGCCGTGCCCTTTCCCTTTCACTCAATTCACGCCCGTTCTATAGTTAATCAAAACAGACCTTTATACTGTTTCCTCATTAAACTGCGGATACAATCCGCAGCTTGCCGCTATAAGAGCCGTATGATACATGACAATGCGGCACCGGCCATGCAGGAAAGCCGCATGGCCGGTGCCGGCATACACACGCCGGCTGCCGAGCCCACATCGTCAGCGCCCGGCTTTTGCCGCACTCGAGAGACCGGATACCAACCCGTAGCCGTTGCTGAGGATGGTCGTCTGGAAATCGGACGACCCGATATAGCTGATAAACGCGAGCGCCGCGGAGTCGGTGGCGATGTCGCTCTTGGTGTACATGTGCTCATAGCCCCACATCGTGTAGGCGCCGCTGTTGATGTTTGTATAGGAGGCGGAGACGGCCTTCGTGTCAGCCGAGGCATTGACCGCGCCGTCGGCATTCAGGTCGAAGATGACCGCAAGCTTTTTGAGCCCGCCGCAGTAGGGAAGCGTTTCATAGCCGATCGCGCCCTTCACGCTGCCGATTTCACCGGCGAGCTGGTCGCTGTTTGCTTCCATGACATAGGTGTTTGCGCTGGATTTGTTGATCGAAGTGGCCATCTCGTCGGTAAAGGTGGTTTTTTTGATGCCGTAGGTTTCAAAAAGCACCCTTGTGCCTGAGCCCTTTTTGCGGTAGACCACGGTGATCTTTTCGTTCAGCGAGCAGCCGGAAACCTGATTCCAGTTCGTAATCTGGTGCTCATAAATTTTCTTGACGTCTGAAATTTTAATGCCCTTGCCGCCGAATGCCGTGTAGACATCGGCATTGACGACGATCCCGACGCCGACGGTGGCGACGACGTGGTCGGTGAGCCCGTCCGATTTCCTTGTGCCCGTCTGCTCGGGCGTCACGTCCGAATCGGCGATGTTGCAGCCCGCGGTGGCGGAAGTCAGTGCGTCAAGCCCTGCGCCTGAGCCTTCGCCGGCTCCCGGGTCGATCGTGCCGGAGAACTGCGACGAATATTTCTGCTCAAACGGATCCATGGCGAGCTGAACAAGCGGAAACAGTGCGGAAGATCCCCTGCACACGACGCTGCCCTTAAGAGTGCCGGAGGAAGCCCCGTTATTATTCGACGATGTCCCGCTGCAGCCTGTGAGCACAGACGCTGTGACGGCTGCAACAAGCAGGATGGAGCAAACAGTTTTTTTCATTTGAGTGACCCCTTTCATTTATTACGCCTTCATTCTATCAAAATGCCCGCCGGCCCGGAACCAGCCCTCTGTAAAGGCTGTGTAAAGATTGTGTAAACCCAAAAAATACCGACGGTCATTTTTTATTATGACCGTCGGCGGGTATTGTTATGTTGTTTCGTGGAGTTTGGTTTTTTCAGGATCTATGCCGCCGTGCAAAACTGGTTTTTTTCAGGATCAGTGACCCGACTTGGCCGCGCTTGAAAGATTGCTGACCAGGCCGTAGCCGTTGCTGATGATGGTCGACTGGAAATCGGCGGAGGTCATATACTGGATGAACGCGAGCGCCGCGGAATTGGATGAGATCGTGCTCTTGGTATACATGTGCTCATAGCCCCAGATTTTATACAGGCCATTATTGATGTTGGTGTAGCTGGCTGCGACCGGCGTGGTCGAGCTGTTGGTTGAGCCGTTGGAATTCAGGTCGAAAATAACCGGGAGCTTCTTGAGCCCACCGCAGTAAGGAAGCGTTTCATAGCCGACCGAGCCCTTCACGCTTCCGACTTCGCCCGCAAGCTGGTCGCTGTTTGCTTCTATGATGAAGGCGTTGGGGCCCGCCGTATTGTATGAGCTGGCGAGTGTGTCCGTGAAGGTTGTGCCGATGATGCCGTAGGTTTGGAAGAGCACCCTTGTTCCTGAGCCGTTTTTACGGTAAACAACCGTGATATTTTCGTTGAGCGAGCAGTTGGCAACTTGATTCCAGTTTGTGATCTGATGCTCATAAATTTTCTTGACGTCTGAAATCTTAATGCCCTTGCCTGCGAATGCCGTGTATACGTCGCTGTTGACGACGACTGCCACGCCGACGGTGGCGACAACATGGTCGGTGAGCCCGCTGGAGTTTCTTGTGCCGGTCTGTTCGGGTGTTACGTCGGAATCGCCGATGTTGCAGCCCGAGGTTCCCGCAGACAGCGCGTCAAGGCCGGCGCCCGAGCCTTCGCCGGAGCCCGTATCGATCGTGCCGGAGAACTGAGAGGAAAATTTATTCGCAAAGGGATCCGTGGCAAGCTGGACAAGCGGGTAAAGAGCGGAGGAGCCTCTGCAGACAATGTTGCCCGTGAGAATGACCGGGATGTTGATCGTAAAGATAAAGGTCGCGACTGAGCTTGAGACAAGGCCGGATTTTATGGCGATCGCCTTGATGGTGGTCGTGCTTGAAACCTTGATGGCGCCCGTGTATCTCGTGCTGGAGGCAGTGGGCGTCGAGCTGTTGGTCGTATAGTAGATGGTGGCGCCGGAGGTGGCGCTGGTGAGGATAACGCTTCTCGCGGAGGTGTATGAGCCGGAGATAACGGAGCTTCTGACATTTGCGACGGTGCCTGCCGGGGTGGAGGATTCCGCCTGGCTGTCAGACGTGCTCGTAACGGAGCTTAATGCGGAGCTGACGGCGGAGCTGATCTCGGAGCTTGATCCGGAGCTGACGGCGGAGGATACCGCTTCAGAGGAGGCTAGCGCGGAGCTCTCTGAAGAGCTTGATGATGATGAAGCCTCGGAGGCCGTCACAGCGACGGGTTTCGTGCCGTTGCAGCCGGACAGCAGTGACACGGTGACCGCGATGACGAGAGCGCAGGATAAAATTATCTTTTTCATTCGGATTCTCCTTTCATTTTTGTCTTTCATTCTATCAAAGCGTACGTTTCCTCGGAATCAATGATCGGTAAAGCTTGTGTAAGTCTTATGTAAACCGCACAGGATTTCGCGTGCCGGGTCGGCCTATCCGCCATGCGGCGGGCCCTGTGAGATTTCGGTGGTTTCAAACCGGCAAGAAAGCAATTTAAACAGAGAATTCCAGAGGAAAACAGAAGATTTCAGCTGATAAAATTTGATAATTACGGTTTTTGATGATTTTTTTGCAATATTTCGCGATTATTCTTGACATTTGAGTGAAAAGTCATTATATTTTGATTGTTAATATTAAATGCGATCTCAGAGAAAACACTGACTTAAAACGGACGGCAATTGTTTTCCCGCTGCCATTTATCATGCCGCTTGGGAGGTTTGAAAGCTTAAAATGGATGTCATCAGCCTTCGGAACATCTCTATTTCATTCGACGGGGAGCCCGTGCTCAAGAGCATCAGCCTGAATATCCGCGACAAGGAATTCATTACACTGCTCGGCCCATCGGGCTGCGGCAAGACAACGACGCTTCGCATCATCGGCGGCTTTACGAAGCCCGACAGAGGCGACGTTTTTTTTGACGGTCAGCGCATCAACGGCCTGCCGCCTTACAAGCGCCACGTCAACACCGTCTTTCAGCGCTACGCGCTTTTCCCTCATCTGAATGTGTTTGAAAATATCGCGTTCGGGCTGCGCATCACAAAAACGCCCGAAAAGGTCGTCCGGCAAAAAGTGGGAGAAATGCTCTCGCTCGTCAACCTCAGCGGTTTTGAAAAGCGGCAGTCGGGCGCGCTCTCGGGCGGGCAGCAGCAGCGTGTCGCCATTGCGCGCGCGCTGATCAACAAGCCGCGCGTGCTGCTGCTCGACGAGCCGCTCGGCGCGCTTGACCTCAAGCTGCGCAAGGAGATGCAGGGCGAGCTGAAAAACATCCAGAAGCGCTCGGGCATCACCTTCATCTATGTCACGCACGACCAGGAGGAAGCGCTCACGATGTCCGACACGGTGGTGGTGATGAACGCGGGCGAGATTTTGCAGGTGGGCACGCCCGAGGATATCTACAACGAGCCCCGCAACGCGTTTGTCGCGGACTTTATCGGCGAGAGCAACATCATCCCGGGCGTCATGCCGGCGGATTTCGCCGTTGATTTCTGCGGGGGCCGGTTTGAATGCGTCGACAAGGGCTTTGAGAAAGACGAGCCGGTGGATATCGTGCTTCGGCCCGAGGATCTCACGCTCATCGAGGCCGGCAATGCGCGCATCCACGGCGTGGTGCGTTCCGTCACCTTCAAGGGCGTCCATTATGAAATCATCATCGAAGGCATGGGCTGCATGTGGACGGTGCACTCCACCGACTACGCGGCCGTCGGCACCGAGGCCGGCCTCGAATTCGAGCCCTTTGACATCCATATCATGCACAAATCGTAAAGGAGAACAGAAAGAATGAACAAAGCCCGCTCTGCGGCTTTCCCGTATATCCTGTGGAGCGTTCTCTTCACGGTGCTGCCGCTTCTGCTGGTCGCATATTTTGCGTTTACAAACGGCTCCGGCACTTTTACGCTCGATAATTTCGCAAATCTGGGCGAATATACAGCCGTTTTTGTCCGCTCTTTGCTGCTTGCGTTGATCTCCACCCTGCTCTGCTTTATGATCGGCTACCCTCTTGCCTACATCCTTTCAAGGGAAAGCGCCCGGCGCCAGCAGATCATGATCATGCTCGTCATGTTGCCGATGTGGATGAACTTCCTGCTGCGCACCTATGCGTGGCTGACGATCCTTGAAAACAACGGCCTCATCAACCGTCTTCTGGAGTTTCTCGGCTTTGCGCCCCTGCATATGATCAACACGCAGGGCGCGGTCGTTCTGGGCATGGTATACAACTACCTGCCCTATATGATCCTCCCGATCTACACCGTGCTCATCAAGCTCGATTACCGGCTCATCGAGGCCGCGCACGACCTCGGCGCGAACCCGGCCAAGACCTTTTTCCGCGTGGTGGTTCCGCTCTCCATGCCGGGCGTTTCCTCGGGCATTACGATGGTCTTCATGCCGGCCGTAAGCACCTTCATCATTTCAAAGATGCTTGGCGGCGGCTCGAGCCTCATGGTGGGCGACCTCATCGAGATGCAGTTTCTCGGGAACGCATACGACCCCAATCTCGGCGCGGCCATCAGCCTGGTGATGATGGTGATCATCCTGATCAGCATGCTGCTCATGGGCTTTTTCGACAGTGAGGATAAAGCCGTCATTATGTAACCGGGCTGTACGCCCGCGCGCAGTCAATATTCCGGCCTGGAGGTGTAACGGTTGGCGCCTGAAAAACTTGTAAGGCGTTTCTGGGAGAGCATCCGCCACATTAAGACTTTTATATATCGTTTCTATGTCTGGCTTGTGCTGGTTTTCTTTTACGCGCCCATTTTCGTGCTGATGGTGTTTTCATTCAACAATTCGAAAAGCCGCACGGTCTGGCTTGGCTTCACATTTGACTGGTACCTGCAGCTTTTTAAAGATGAAACGATCATGCATTCCGTCTATGTCACGCTGGTGGTGGCCGTGCTCGCCGCGCTGCTCTCCACCGTGCTGGGCACGGCGGCGGCAATCGGCATCGCGGGCATGGGGAAGCGCCAGCGCGCGCTGATTATGAACGTCACCTATATCCCCGTGCTCAGCCCGGAGATCATCACGGGCGTTTCGATCATGCTGCTTTTTGTCTGGTCGGGCCTCAAGCTCGGCATGCTGACGCTGCTGCTCGCGCATATCAGCTTTGACGTGCCGTTCGTCATCCTCTCGGTGAGCCCGAAGCTCCGTCAACTTGACCCGCATCTTTTTGAAGCGGCGCTTGATCTCGGCGCGAAGCCGATGTCCGCCATGCGCAAGGTGATCCTTCCGCAAATCTGGCCGGGCGTCATTACGGGCATGCTGATGGCCTTCACGCTTTCGGTCGATGATTTTGTCATCAGCTACTTTACGAGCGGCCCCACGTCGCAGACACTTTCCATCACCATCTACGCCATGACGAGAAAACGCGTCAGCCCCGAAATCAACGCGCTCTCGACGCTACTCTTCATCGTGGTGCTGACATTGCTGGTAATTGTCAACCTGCGGCAATCGCGTGACAACAAACAACCCCAAAGAAAGGAAGAAGACGTCCGATGAAATTCAAGACCTTTTTCTTCGCCCTGCTGATTGCGGCGGTATGCCTGCCGTTTGCAGGCTGCGCCCGCACGGTAAAACCCACCCAGACGATCAACGTTTACAATTGGGGCGAATATATCGATGAATCGGTCAACGCGGAATTTACCAAAGAGACCGGTATCCGCGTCAACTACACGACCTATGCCACCAACGAGGAGCTTTACTCCAAGCTCAAGGCGGGCGGCGTCAATTACGACGTCGTGGTGCCTTCCGACTACATGATCAGCCGCATGATCAGCGAGAATATGCTTGAGAAGATTGATTTCTCTCAGGTGCCCAATTACAAGGATATCGGCAAAAAGTATCACAACCTGGCTTATGACCCCAATGATACCTACAGCGTGCCCTATATGTGGGGCACCGTCGGCATTATCTACGACAAGACCAAGGTGACGGGCAACGTAAACAGCTGGAATATCCTGTGGGACGCACGCTACAAGGGTCAGATCCTGATGTTCGACAATTCGCGCGATTCGATCGGTATCGCGCTTAAAAAGCTCGGCTATTCCTATAACACCATAAACCAAAGTCAGCTCGAGCAGGCCGCGGCCGAGCTTACAAAGCAGAAACCGCTCGTACAGGCTTATGTGATGGATCAGATCTTTGATAAGATGGAGGGCGGCGAAGCGCTGATCGCGCCCTATTACGCGGGTGACGCCATCACGATGATGCAGGAAAACCCCAACCTCGCGTTTGCCGTGCCGAAGGAAGGCACGAATTTCTTTGTCGACGCCATGGCCATCCCGAAAGGGGCGCTCAATAAGAAGGCAGCCGAGACCTATATCAACTTCATGTGCTCGGCTAAAATCTGCGCCAAAAACGCCGAGTATACGGGCTATTCCACACCGAGCGGCGCGGCGCTCAAGCTGCTGCCCGCTTCGCTGAGAGACAACATTATCGCGTACCCTGGCGATTCGGTGCTGAATAAATCCGAAACCTACACCAACCTGCCGGAGAGCATCCTCAAGCTTTACGACCAGCTGTGGACACAGGTCATCAGCTGAATATCAGACTCGAATAAAACACAGAGGCCCGGGCGTAAGCCCAGGCCTCTGTGCAGCTTGTCGACATAAAGTCGACAAGCTGTCAAAGGGGGATTTCGTGGCGCTTCGCGCCAGCCGTCCCCCTCTGATGCACCCCCAAGCATTGTGATCTGCTCATCCGCAGATCACAATATAGGAGTTGCTCCGGCGGCACATGTCCGCCTGCGCAACAAATTTCATCGCTTCGCGGTGCGTATTTTACTTTTGTCTACACTCTACACAGAGGCCCGGGCTTGCGCCCGGGCCTCTGTGTTTTATTCTGGATTGCAGTCGCATGATATGCGTATATGGATGAAACGAAATGCCGCTCAGGCCGCGGCAAGACCCACCTCTTGAAAGGTGAAAAGGATCCGGCCCAATCCGCTGCGGGTCAGTCGGGGTTTTCCACCCGTATATCCGCATAATCCGGGTGACTTCCAAACCATTTCACGGCGAAGGAGCAGGTCGGGTACGCCTTCCTGTTCTCTTTCCTGAGCTTTTCGGCGGCGGCAGCCAGAAGCTGCCCCGCAATCCCCTGCCCGCGCAGGGATTCGTCAACGAAGGTGTGATCAATATTGACTACGCCGTCGGCGATATCGGGGAAGTTGACCTCCGCCACCGTTTTCCCGGCGCTGTCCTTGAGATAAATGCGGTTTTCCTCAAAAATAAAATTCATCTGCATGACCATCCTTTCACGCTGAGGCCGGGATGTTCCGCCCGGTTTTCATCGCGACCAAAGGCCGCGAAGCAAATCTGCGCCGCGCTTACCGGCGCGAAGGGACAAAACCCCTGTTTGAAAGATTTATCCTTCAAACCGGATCTCCCGTTCCTGCCTGCCATTATACCACAAAAAGATCGGATTGTGAAGAGCGGCGCGGCACGGGAGCGATGCACGCGCCCTTTCACCGCGCACCCGTCCTTTTTATATACTATATATAACGCAATAAATATCTGACATCTTTACATAAGATCAGACGGTTGCGTTCTCTGCTGCGCCAGCGCGTTGAGCGAAGCGGAAAATCGCACGCGCTATGGCGTCCAGCCCGTTCCCATATCCGTCAGAATCAACTTTTTACTGTTTATTCCGACGGATATGGGATGGAGTATCTATAAAGCCAGTCGCGCCCGGGGCAACGGCCTCTCCATGGCGGCGACCGGCTTGCAAAACGGAAGGCGGGCGTATCGGTTGTACGGTCTTGGCTACAGTATTTTAATCGCGCTGGCGAACAATGTCGACAACATCGGAGTCCGCATCGCTTACAGTGTGCGCGGTGTGCGGCTCGGCATTTTTAAAAATCTATGGATCTCGGTCATCACGTTCCTGATCTCAGGCGCGGCGGCGCTGCTCGGCTCCGCGCTGGGCGCCGCCGCGGGCGAATTCTGCCATGTGCTGAGCATGGCCGTGCTCGTCGCTATCGGCACCTGGTTTATCGTCGAGCCCTACCGGAAGCCACACCGCAGGCGCCGGGAAAGCGCGCACAAGAGCCCGGTGATCGAGGCGCTCAAAGACACGGAAAACTCGGACATCGACAATTCCAAGAGCATTGACTTCAAAGAGGCGACGCTGCTCGGCATCTCGCTTTCGATCAACAACATCGGCGGCAGCATGAGCGCGGGCATGATCGGCCTCGGGGTGCTGCTCATCGGCGTGCTTTCGGCGCTCGTAAGCTTTATCGCGCTGCTGCTCGGCAACCTGCTGACCTCGGCCTTCGTGCGGCTGAAGCTTGGCAATAAGGCCACCGTCGCCGCGGGTGTGATCCTGATTCTCATCGGCATCCGGCAGGTTCTGCCGTAAAGAACGGGTAAAATTGTTAAATTTCTATGGCAAACGCATGTAATCCCTTGTATAATGAGAGAGTATTTTTCAACGCAAAGGATGATTAAAATGCCTCAGACCATAGAAGTCTTCGGCCGCGTAGCCGACAATGTGGAAAGGGTGATTATCGGCAAAAGGGAAACCGTGGGCCTGACGCTGATTTCACTGATCTGCGAAGGCCATGTGCTGATTGAAGACGTGCCCGGCGTCGGAAAGACCGCCCTCGTTTCCGCCATCGCGAAATCGCTCGACGCGCGGTTTCGGCGCGTGCAGTTCACTCCCGACCTGCTGCCCTCCGACATCACGGGCTTTTCGCTCTTCAACCCCAAATCCGGCGAATTCGAGTACCGCGAAGGCGCTGTGATGTGCAATATCCTGCTTGCGGACGAGATCAACCGGACTTCGCCCAAGACGCAGTCGAGCCTGCTCGAGGCGATGGAGGAGAAGCAGGTGACCGTCGACGGCATCACACATACGATACCCAAGCCGTTTCTCGTGCTCGCGACCGAGAATCCCGTTGAATACCTGGGAACGCATCCGCTGCCCGAAGCGCAGATGGATCGTTTTTTTATGCGCGTTTCGCTCGGCTACCCCGATGCCGCGCAGGAAAACGAGATCCTCTCGACCTACAGGATTGAAAATCCGCTCGACGCGCTCGAAGCCGTGGCCTCGGTGGACGATATCCTCGATGCACAGCGCAATGTTCGCGAAATACATGTGAGCCCCGACGTGAGCGGCTACATCGTTTCCCTTGTGCGTGCCACCAGGGCAAATGAGTACGTCCTGCTGGGCGCGAGCCCGCGCGGCTCGCTTTACCTTTACCGCGCGGCGCAGGCCGTGGCCCTGCTCAGCGGCAGGGATTACGTCGTGCCCGACGATGTCAAGAAGATTCTTCTGCCCGTACTCGCACACCGTATCAGCCTGCGGCCGGAAGCAAGGCAGAAGAAGGTGACCGCGGCGGATATCCTCGGCGCGATTGTGAAGGGCACAAGGGTTCCGGTGAAATGACATGGTGAAAAGCAGGCTGCTTTATGCGGCGATCTTCACCGCCGCGCTCGTTTATGCCTATTTTAACGGGGGCGTCGTGCCGCACATGCTGCTGCAGCTCGCGGTGATCCTGCCCTGCGTGTCGCTTCTCCATCTTTTCGTATGCTGGCACTCCCTTGATTATTCCGAAGTGGCCGAAACCCGCTGCCTCGTCAAGAACGAGACGGCGCCGTTCCGGTTCCGCCTGATCAACACCGGCCTGTTTTTCATACCGTTCGTGCGTATGAAGCTGCACTTTGAAAGCGCTGCGTTCTCCGGCTTTCAGAAATATTATACCGCCGCGCTTGCTCCGCGCCGCGCGCAGGATTGCGACGTTGTGCTCAGGTGCCTGCTCGCCGGGCAGTTTTCATGCGGCGTGGAAGCCATTGAGGCGCGCGACTTCCTCGGCATCTTCCGGCTGAGAAAGCGTGTTGACGCGAGCTTCAGGCTCACCGTGCTGCCGCGCGTCATCCCACCCGCGGAGCTATCGCTGCAGGAGGGCGGGGGCTTCAATGCGGCGGCCGC
The DNA here is from genome assembly GCA_031292115.1 of Clostridia bacterium. GTDB lineage: Bacteria > Bacillota > Clostridia > Oscillospirales > Ethanoligenentaceae > JARLHS01. The sequence continues at coordinate 12,072 of JARLHS010000099.1, forward strand.
GAAATTCCGCCTGCAGACCGATCCGCTCACCATCTCCGACATCCGGAAATACGAAGCCGGAGACCCGTTTCGCTCGATCCACTGGAAGCTCTCGGCCAAAAAGGGGGAGCTCATGGTGAAGGCCTATGAGCCGTTCGCGGAGCTGCCGGCCATGCTGCTGCTTGATCTTTTCCCCGGCGGGCGGCACGGGCAGGAGCTGCTGATCCTTCGCGACCGGATCATCGAATACGCGGCGTCGCTCATCTCCTACTGCCTGAGCGAGGGCCTGAATATCCGGCTTGTCTCTTACAGCGGCGGCCGGAGGATGGAGAGTGCGCTTGCGGATATGCGCGATCTCGACGCCATGCTGCAAAGGCTCGCGGAGCTTGAATTGGATGCCGCCGTCAGCATGCGCACCGTGCTGGAGGAATTTCTCGCGGGCCCGCCCGCTGTGCAGAACATGATCGTCGTCTCGGCCGACTGCGGCGTGGAAATGTCAAGGCTTCTGGGTATGGCGGGGCAAAGCGGCTGCGCGGTATATCTCTATGACGCGAACCGCCCCGTTGAAGCCGCGGAGGTCTCCTCCCCAGCAGATTTCGACGCCGG
>JARLHS010000100.1 GCA_031292115.1 Clostridia bacterium
GCGTGCACGGGCTGCCACTTTTCGGAAGCGGAGACTGGAACGACGGCATGAACCTTGTGGGCATTGGCGGAAAGGGCGAAAGCGTCTGGCTCGCCATGTTCCTCTCACACGTGCTCGAGCGGTTTGCACCGGTGTGCGAGGCTCACGGCGAAGCGCCCCGAGCCGAGCAGTATCGCGAGGAGGCGCGCAGGCTCAAAGAGGCCGTCGATGCCTCCTGCTGGGACGGCGAGTGGTATCTCAGGGGGTTTTACGATGACGGGGCCCCGTTCGGAGGCGGCGGGTGCGGCGAGTGCCGCATCGATCTGCTGCCGCAGAGCTTCGCTGCTATCTGCGGAATGCCGGACAACGAGCGTCGGCGCCGGGCGCTGGATTCAGCGCTCGCACTGCTTTGTGACGAGCGCCTGCAGATCGTCCGTCTTTTTGAGCCGGCATTTGACCACGGCGGCCGGAATCCGGGCTATGTCAAGGCCTACCCGCCCGGGATCCGTGAAAACGGCGGGCAGTATACGCACGCCGCCGTATGGCTTGCCATCGCGCTACTGCTTGAAGGCCGCGTCGACGACGGCTATCGTATTCTGTCGATGCTCAACCCCGCCTCAAAGGATGACGATGCGGCGCATGCGCAGACCTACCGGCTTGAGCCGTATTTCTTCGCGGGCGATATCTACTCCAACCCTTCCTGTGAAGGGCGCGGAGGCTGGAGCCTTTATACGGGTGCCGCCGCGTGGTACTACCGCGCTGTGCTCGAAAATCTGCTCGGCATCCGACTGCGCGGAAACCGGATTTTCTTCTCTCCGGCGCTGCCGTCACACTGGCCGGGGTACGAGGCGGAGATCCGGCTGCGCGGAACAATCCTTTCCGTCAGGGTTACGCGTGGCGAGCAGGACGCTCTGAGGGTAGACGGGGAACAATGCGACTGCGCCCCGCTCGATGGCAAAAAGCATCAGGTTGAGATGATATACAGCAAAAGTCCACAAAATAATTAAACAAAACGAGAAATAACTATTGACAAAATATATGTGTTGTGGTAAGATAAGACCGTAAGAGAAAGATGCTTACAAAATATCACCGGTTGGAGGCGAGTCCCATGGGCTGTGAAGACTGCGATCCGTTTTATTATTGCAAGGGTACGGCCTGTGCAGATTGAGCAGGGAAGTTTTTCAAACAGCTTTGCCGACATCGGAAACGCTACAAAATTTTCAGGAGGGGAATATCAGTCATTCGAGCCGGAATGCATGTTTAAAACCCGATATCAGCGGCATATCGTCCGTTTACAGGTCGTGTTCCCTTCGCAAGCCTCGGTGGCTGCCGCTTATCGCCGTTCTTATATCGTGAGAGTAGTTCAATCCCTTCAACGTCTATTAATGCGATCAAGCAACGGCAGTGCTTCAGGTCATCCCGTTAAATACACAATTGCAGTTGTGCAGACAGCTCTTCCCGTGCGATACAGTCTATTCAGTCGCCCCGAAGTTTGTTTCAAGCAGCGGCAGTTGCCAAATTAAATAAAGCCATTTTGCGCATGAAGGCGGTGCCCCCCGTGGGCACGGCCTTCATGCGCGCAACCCTCATTTTTCAAACGACGCCGGCTCAAACCGCAGCACGCGCGCGCGACTGTAGACGTCGGGATACTGAGCAAACCAGCTCAGCGGCTCGTCGAGGCGGTCAAGCGTATGCGAGCAGATGAGGGTGTCGTCGAGCGTGCCACCCGCCTGTGTCACGTAAAGGCCGTGGCCGTAGCGGTCGGGCGTGTAGGAAGTGACCACGAGCTGAATGACGTCGCCGGGGGCGATCAGGGAAGCGTCGAGCCCGCCCAACGGGCCTTCCGCGATCTTTGCGGCGCGTGGGCCGGTGCTTTTTGTCGTGTCGGTGCAATAGTGGTAAAATTCCTCCACGCGGCACCACCGGTTGGAGCCGATATAGCTGTGCGAGCCAAACCACAGGGCGCTCTGCCGGACGCGCCCGGCGATGCGCGCGAGATTTCCGCTCACCGTCTCAGACGTGAAGCCGGGCAGCCAGCCGCCGTATCCGGCCCAGACACACTGGCTGATGAAATTGGTGCAGTCGTCATTTGCATCCACATAAAAAAGCCTCAGCTCCGGCGGAACTAAGGCGGAATTCGCATAGCCCTGCGCGTACGCGCCGCCTGCGACGGGCTGGTAGCTGAAAAGCTGCATATGCCGTCCCCTCCAGAAAACTCTCTAACAGCATATGCAGCGTGTGTGCGGGAGGTTTATACTTTGAATTCCATCGTGTCCTGCGTTTGATCAGGCTTTCCCTTTACCCTGTCGGCGAAGATCAGGTACTTCGAGAACACCGCGCAGGAAGCGAGGAAATATGGGACGACGAACAGCGCGGGCAGTATTGAAAGAACATCGAGCGCATAGGAGGCGAGAAAAAGCAGGATGAACCAGCCGAGGAAAGAAAGGTTGAATTTAAAGATTTCACCTCGGATTTTGCGAGAGATGCGCACGGATTCCTTCACGCATTCGTTCACCTTGCGCGTGCTGTCCTCCGAAAAAATGAATACCGCGAGAAAATACCGTGAAAAGATATAGGCGAACAAAAACGCGCCCCCGATGAGCAGCAGCTCGCCAAGCCCGATGAAGAGCAGCGAGATCATGGTCTGCAGCGTGCTGCTTTCGCCATAGATGTAAAAGCCGTAAAGCATCGAGCAGAGCGGCAAAAAGAACGTCAGCAGCGCCCACGGAAGCATCCGCAGCAGCAGATTGAGGAACAGCCACAGGCTCTTGATATAGAGCCTGAACGAGCCGAACCACGCGAAGATGTCGCCGATGCCCTGCGGCTTGTTATCCGTCAGCCGCCAGTACCATTCAATCATGCCGGCGAGCAGCGGGGCGACAAGGAGGAAGGTGATGGCGCTGAAGACTGCGTTGACAGGCAGTATGTTGATGACCTGATGAAAATAGGTCATATAGGCCTTGGCGATGGCCTTGAAATTGACCGTGGACATATCGAGCGTCGCGGTCTGCTCCTTGATCCCGATCGCATTGCAGAAACCGATCTCCAGTGCGGAGACCCCCAGGCACAGGAAGTAAATGATCAGAATAAGCGCCGAAGCCTTAAACCATTTTTTCTTTAAAATCAGCCTAGCATTGAGCTTGATCTGGTAACGAAGCGGCATATGCATGTCTCACGCCTTTCGATTCTGCCAATTTGCACGAATGCCATGTCTGAAAACCGTGCGTACTTATTTTACCCTGCATTGCGCAATAATACTGATCTCTGTTTAAAAAAGCGATCGATCGCTTTTTTAACGCCGCTTTCGGCTCCAGACGTTAAAATACGGATTATATCCGTATTTTAACGTGAGAATAGTATAATACCACACAAACTGAGAAAATATACCGTTTCTTGCTGGCGTGCGTCATTCAGGCCGGCGGATCAGCTTTTTTTGCCGGAAGATGTGCCGGAGGAGGATTTGGATGAGCTGCCGGGCTTGCTGCCGGACTTGCTGACGGACGAGCTGTTGGACGAGCTGCCGGATGAGCTGCCCGAAACGGAGTTGCCCGACGAGCCGCCCGAAACAGAGCTGCCGGAAGAGCTGCCCGAAACGGAGCTGCCGGAAGAGCTGCCCGAAACGGAGCTGCCGGAGGGAAACGCCTGCACGGAGACGATCTGATATTGGCCGCGGCTGCCCTTGAGCACGTAAATCATTGTCTTGCTCGCGGCCGACGGGGTGACGGCGGTGCCGGCGGAATCCTGTACCCAGCCCTGCCCCGATATGTAATCCACCGCCAGTGTCACGGTGCCGTTTTTCCTTGTCACCGTGCGGATGTTCGGCGTGAAGTAATCGCTGTAGGCGATCATCGGGATATAGAAGCAGTCGTTCTTTTTGCTGTATTCATAGGTGGCGGAATTCTGCGGATCCGTGAAGGTTTCCAGCTTTGGTTGGTAATCCTCGCCGAAAAGAGACGCGATCTTCTTTTTGATATCGCTCACGGGGATAATCTCCCGTCCGTCATCGGCCAACGCGTATTTACCGCTGTTTTCGTCGTCGTTGAGCGCGGCCCAGATGGCCGTTTTAACGACCCAGTCCGAGTCAAGACTCGCGGTGCTGCTGAACGGCTCCGGATCCTGCATGACCACGGGAGCAATATAACTCTCATAGAAGGTTGTGGTCTCGGCCGGCCCGAGGTAGCTTTTGACATACCCCACCGAAAGCGAAATGATCTTCCAAAACAGAAAGATGACGCCGACTGCCGCGAGAAGCAGCACCGCCGTGCCGAGCGCCGTCGTTTCCATGCGCCTGCGCCGGTGGCGTTTGCGCCTGCTGACCTCCGATGGTCGAAGTTCCTGCTCCAATGTAATTCCCCCTATAGTCTGATCTGCCCCGAGCCGTAGACGGCGTATTTCGTCGTTGTGAGCTCGCCTAAGCCCATCGGGCCGCGGGCATGGAGCTTTTGTGTCGAAATGCCGATTTCCGCGCCAAGGCCGAATTCATAGCCGTCGGTAAAGCGTGTGGAGGCGTTGACGTATACCGCGGCGGCATCCACCTGAGAGAGAAACTTTTCCGCGTTTGCGTAACTTTCCGTCACGATCGCCTCACTGTGGCCGCTGCCGTAGGTGTTGATATGCGTGATCGCCTCGTCGATGCCGTCGACAACCTTGACGGCGAGGATATAGTCGTTGTATTCCGTCTCCCAGTCCTGCTCCGTGGCAGGCTTCACCTGCGGGCCGAGAATGGCCTGCGTGCGCGCGCAGCCGCGCAGCTCCACATGCTTTTCGTCAAGCAGTTTTTTTGCCGCCGGCAGGAAAGCCTGCGCGATACCCTGATGTACCAGCAGCGTTTCCGCCGCGTTGCAGACCGAAGGGCGCGAGGTCTTTGCGTTAAAAATGATTTGTGCGGCCATATCAATATCGGCCGACTCATCCACATATACATGGCAGTTGCCCTCGCCCGTGCGGATGACGGGAACCGAGGCGCTCTCCACCACGCTGCGGATAAGCCCCGCCCCGCCGCGCGGGATCAGCACGTCGAGCCAGCGGCTCAGTCGCATGAGCTCCTGCGCGGATTCGTGCGAGGTATCCTCCACGATCTGGCAGCAGTCGGCGGGCAGGCCCGCCTTTTGCAGAGCGGAGCGTATGAGCCCCATTACCGCGATGTTCGTGCGGATAGCCTCTTTCCCGCCGCGCAGGATGCAGGCGTTGCCCGATTTGAGCGTGAGCGCCGCGGCATCCGCCGTCACATTGGGGCGCGCCTCGTAAATGATGCCGATCACACCGAGCGGCACGCGCATCCTGCAGATGCGCAGCCCGTTCGGCCGCGTCCAGGCGCCGTCGGAACGCCCGAGCGGGTCGTCAAGCAGCGCGACCTTCTTTACGCCCTCCGCGGTGGAAGTAATGCGCTCGCGCGTAAACCGGAGGCGGTCAAGCAGGGATTCGCTGATGCCGACCTCTCGCGCGGCTGTGATATCGGCTTCGTTTGCTGCGATGATCTCATCCGCGTGCCCGGTAAGCGCCTGCGCGATCAGCTCCAGCGCGCGGTTGCGCAGATCTGTGCCCGAGCAGGCGAGCGTGCCCGCCGCGAGCTTCGCGCGCCTCCCCATTTCGTCCAGTGAAAGCATGGTCACACCTTCTTTGCAGGGAACAGTGTCCCTATCTGTTTCCCTTCAAAAATATCGTAGATACGCGCGGGGTCGGAGCCATCCATGATAATCATGTCGATGCCGGCGGCTGAGGCAATCTCGGCGGCCTCCAGCTTGGTCACCATACCGCC
>JARLHS010000101.1 GCA_031292115.1 Clostridia bacterium
ATCATCGTCAGCGGCGTCGTGGAGGAAAAGACCGGTGTCGTCAGGCTCGTGCATGCACGCGCGAAGGTGATCGCGCTCACAATCCGCGTTCTCTCCAAGACCGTGCCATACAAAAGTCAACAGCAGCGCTTGACGGGAAAAACCGAAGTGCGCCGCGAGCTGAATATCGCGGGCATCGTCATCCCGCTTTCATTCGGCAGCGAGCCGCAGGGGCAGTATATCCGCTCCTCCGTTACGAGCGACCTCACACTGTTCGGCAAGAAACTGCCGATATCCGTAAAGACCACGACGTGGAGCGAATACCGCACGCAGCAGGAAACACTCACGGGCGCTCAGGCGCTCTCACAGGCGCGGGCGGAGCTGACGAAAATGGAAAGCGTGGAATTCGCGGGTATAGAGGTACGTTCAAAGCGATATGAAGAAAAAAAGGAAGTCAACGGCGTTACCGTGACGGGATATTACAAATGCAAAGAAAATATTGCCTATGAGGATCAAATAAATATATCTTAATTTTGTTTATAATTTATATAATTTAGCAATATTGAGGATGTAAAATCATTTATTTATGTGTTATAATAGTAAAAATTAAGGAATTCGATGCTGCCGGAGGTTCGCATGGTAGAACAATCCGTTGCCATCGACAGGCTTGATCAGGTTTCGGGTCTGTTTGGCAACTTTGATGAGAATGTCAAGCTGATTGAGAATGAGTACAACATCAAGGTGACGCAGCGCGGCACCGATCTCAAGCTCACGGGGGAAACCGAAGACGTCGTTCGCGCGGCGAGGGCCATTGAATGCCTGATTAAAATGCTCAATCGCGGCGAGATGATCAACGAGCAGAGCATCCGGTATGTGATAACGCTTGTGGGCGAGGGCAGCGAGGAAAAAATCGACGAGCTTGTGCGCGACTGCATCTGCATCACTTCGCGCGGGAGGCCCGTGAAGCCCAAGACATTGGGGCAGAAGCAGTATGTCGAAGCCATCCGCAGTGAGACGGTGACTCTGGCGATCGGCCCAGCCGGCACGGGCAAGACCTATCTAGCGGTGGCAATGGCAGTCGCGGCCTACAAAAACAAGGAAGTCAACCGCATCATCCTCACACGGCCGGCGGTGGAAGCGGGGGAAAAGCTCGGCTTCCTGCCGGGAGATCTGCAAAACAAGGTGGATCCTTATCTGCGCCCGCTGTATGATGCGCTTTTTGAGATGCTCGGGCAGGAGACCTTCCAGAAGCTCCAGGAGCGTTCGGGCATCGAGGTCGCGCCGCTGGCCTATATGCGCGGCAGGACTCTTGACGATTCGTTCATCATCCTCGATGAGGCGCAGAATACGACGCCCGAGCAGATGAAGATGTTTCTGACGCGGCTGGGCTTCAATTCCAAGGCCGTGATCACGGGCGACATCACGCAGACCGACCTGCCGGAAGGCAAGCGTTCGGGCCTGATCGAGGCCTCGAAGATCCTTAAAAACATCAGCGGTATCAGCATCAACTACCTCACCGAGCGCGATGTGGTGCGCCACCAGCTCGTACAAAAGATTATCAGGGCATATGAAAAATACGAAAACAGCCAGAGGGAAAAAGAATACAGGCATAAATGAATGGGAGATGCATCAAGGATGGACAAGCTCAAGGTCTACATTGCGGATAATCAAAGGGAAGTAAAAATTCCCTCTGGCTTAAGGCTACTCGTGCGGCGCTGCTGCAACGCGGCGCTGGTCAGCGAAGGATTCGAGGGCAGCGCCGAGATCAACGTCACCTTTGTGGACGACGCGCAGATCAGGGAGCTGAATTTGCATTACAGAAAAAAGGATTCCGCGACGGACGTGCTGTCGTTCCCGATGGGGGAGAACGGGAAATTCGATAAAAACCCCGATACCGGCGCCCTCGTACTGGGCGATGTCGTCATTTCGCTTGAGCGCGCAAAGGATCAGGCTGCGAAATACGGCCACTCGATGCAGCGTGAGGTGAGCTACCTCACCGTGCATTCCATGCTGCATATTCTGGGCTACGACCATGAGGCTGGTGGCATCGAAGCCATGAAGATGAGGGAAAAAGAAGAGCAGATTCTGGGCGCGCTGGGGCTCAACCGGGAAGTTTACGAGGTATGAGCCTTGACGACCGGCTGCAGGAAGTCAGGAGCCTGACAAGGAGCTTCAAATACGCGTTCCACGGCGTCGCGTATTGTGTCTCCAATGAGCGAAACATGCGCATCCATCTGGTGGTCACGGCATATCTGCTGATCTTTTCGCTGTTTTACGGGCTTACGGCCACACAATACGCCGTGGTCGCGCTTGCAATCGGCATGGTGCTTGCCGCCGAGGCCATCAACACGGCCGTGGAGGTTATTGTCAACATGCATACGCAGCATTATGACAGCCTCGCGCGTATCGCGAAGGATATCGCCGCGGGCGCCGTGCTCATCTGTACTATTTTTGCCGTCGTCATCGGCTGCATGATCTTTCTCAAACCGGATAAATTAAAACTGATCGCTGATTTTTTTGCGACGAACCTGCTGTGCGGCATTTTATTTCTGGTGTCGCTGCCGGCGGCCGCCGTTTTTATTTTCAGCTTTCCATTTAAAAGGAACAGGAGGCGTTTCAGGGGTGGACGTTAAACATTCGGGTTTTGTAGCGATCATCGGTAAGCCGAATGTCGGCAAGTCGACGCTGTTGAATGCGGTTCTCGGCGAAAAAATCGCGATTGTTTCCAGCAAGCCGCAGACAACGCGCAACCGCATAACGGGCGTGGTCACAAGGGGCGGGGCGCAGCTTGTCTTCCTTGACACGCCCGGCATGCACCGCGCACGTACGAAGCTTGGTGAATACATGGTCAAGACCGTCAATGAATCAATTGCCGACGTCGATGCGGCAATCCTTGTCGTCGAGCCGGAGGCGGAGCAGAATCCCGCCGAGCTCGAGCTGCTCGAAAAAATCGGGCGGCGTAAAATCCCCGCCGTGCTGGCCGTCAACAAGATCGACACGGTCAGGCACAAGGAAGCGCTCATTCAGATCATCGCGTCATGGTCTCGTCTTTATGATTTTGCGGCGGTGGTGCCGGTATCCGCAGCCACGCGCGACGGAGTCGATCTGCTGCTCGACGAGGTGACGCGGCTGATGCCCGAAGGGCCACAGTATTTCCCCGACGACACGCTCACCGATCAGCCGGAGCGCGCAGTGGCGGCCGAGATCATCCGTGAAAAGCTGCTGATGCTGCTCAATGACGAGATCCCTCACGGCACGGCCGTTTCGATCGACAAGATGCACGAGCGCGAAAACAGTGAGCTTATCGACATTGAAGCCGTGATCTACTGCGAGAAAGAAAGCCACAAGGGTATCATCATCGGCAAGGGCGGCGAGATGCTCAAAAAGGTGGGCACGCTCGCGCGCATCGATATCGAGCGCCTGATCGGCAACAAGGTCAACCTGCGGCTCTGGGTCAAGGTAAAAGACGACTGGCGCAACCGCGAGGGCGTTCTTAAAACGCTAGGTTACGATTGACGCCGGTCTTTGCATAATTTCCCTTGCATACTCTAACTGCCGCGTGAGAAACTGATAATGGTGACATAAAGCGACAGTCATACGATTTCCAATTAGAAAGAATATCTGATCAAAACTGTGCAGTCGCCGAAAGCAAGGCTCCTGCACAGTTTTGAAAGATATTCTATCAATGATTTGTTTGGAATCAAATTGGAATTCGTATAAGGGGAAGTGACGGCATGAAAATAGAAAATGAAGATTACTGGTCTGCTTTTGAAAAGACGGGCAGCGTAGACGCCTATCTGCTTTACAGCAGACACCACAGCGATATGCAGAATATGAGCCGTCAGGAGGCCGCGAAGGATGCAGAGACGTTTGTCGACGCGCTCGGCGAGCTCCACTTCACCGATTCAGACTGGGTGTCCGGGCGCGTCGACCTCCTCGGATTTTCGC
>JARLHS010000102.1 GCA_031292115.1 Clostridia bacterium
CAGCTTGTGCGCGAGAACGCGGAGCTCAAGCGCCGGCTCGATATGAACGCCAGGAAGCTTGAGGATTTTGAAAAAGATCAGGATTCTCTTGCTCAGGCGCTGCTCAGCGCTCAGCGGCTCGCGGATACCACCGTGCGCGACGCCCAGACGAAGGCCGAGATCACGATCCACGATGCGGAGATCAAGGCCGAAAAGATCAAGGAGAAGGTTAAGGCGGCCATTCTTGCGGAGCAGCAGGATTTCCTGCAGATGAAGCAGGGGATCGTCGATTTCAGAACAAAGATCCTCGACCTCTACAAGGAGCAGATCGAGGTCATCCTGAAAACGCCCGATGAGACCGCCCTCGGCATCGATAAAAAGGAGCCGGAGGCAGCTCCCCCCGCGGCACCTGTGGCCGCGCAGGAAGAGCCCGTCGCTCCGGAACCGCATGAAGCGGCAGCCGAAATCGCCGCGCCGCAGCCCTTCGAAGCTACCGATACCACCGCGCCGCAGCCCGCGGGCGGTGATATGCCTGCCGCGGGGGCAAAGGCCGAGCCTCAGGCGACTGCAGGCTGCTTTAAGCTCAACCTGAAATTTTACGAGGAGACGGGCGAATATCTGCCGCTCGACCGCCGCAAGGGCGAGCGCTTTAAAGATCTGAAATTCGGCCCCGGCTACGATATCGCGCTCGACGACGAAAAAGGCGATTCTGTCACAAGCCTTTTCAGAAAAAAGAAATAATGGCGAGTTTCGCCGAATTGCAGTTAATAAAGGAGAAAACCGTTCATGCCTCAGGACTATAACAAGACGCTGAATCTGCCCGCGACGGGCTTCCCGATGAAGGCCGGGCTTCCGCAGCGCGAACCCGGGCAGCTTGAAAAGTGGGAGGGCGCCGGGCTCTACCAGGCCATCATCCGTAAAAACGAGAGCCGCCCGCTGTTTGTGCTGCACGACGGCCCGCCCTATGCCAACGGAGATATCCACCTTGGCACCGCGCTCAATAAGGTTTTGAAGGATATCATCGTGCGCAGCAAAAACATGATGGGCTACAAGGCGCCGTATGTCCCGGGCTGGGATACGCATGGCCTGCCCATCGAACGCAAGGCCATCGACAAGGTGGGGCTTGACAGCCGCAGCGGCGACCCTGTGGAGTTTCGCAGGCACTGCCGCGATTTCGCGCTGTCGCACGTGGGCATCATGACGGAGCAGTTTAAGCGCCTCGGGGTGCTCGGCGACTGGGAAGACCCCTATATGACCCTCAAGCCGGATTTTGAAGCGCGGCAGATCGAGGTATTCGGCGAGATGGCGCTCAAGGGCTATATTTACAAGGGGCTCAAGCCCGTCTACTGGTGCTCGCACGACGAAACCGCGCTTGCCGAGGCCGAGATCGAATATTCGGAAGACCCGTGCGACTCGATCTACGTCAAATTCGCGGTCGAGGACGACAAGGGCCTGCTGTTTTCGCGCGGAGCGGAGCACGGCAAGACCTATTTCGTCATCTGGACGACCACGACCTGGACTCTGCCCGGCAATGTCGCCATCTGCCTCGGGCCCGATTTCGACTATGCGCTTGTAAAGGCTCAGACGCCCGGCGGAGCCGAATATTATGTCGTTGCCAGCGAGCTCGCCGCGCCGACCATGCGCGCGGCCGGTATCGAGAGCTATGAAATCCTCTCGCTTTACAAGGGCAGGGAGCTTGAGATGATGACGGCGCGGCACCCGTTCCTTGACAAAGGCTCGCTCATCATCGTGGGCGACCACGTCACGCTCGAGAGCGGCACCGGCTGCGTGCATACCGCCCCGGGGCACGGCGTCGAGGATTTCGTGGTGTGCCGCAACTATCCGCAGCTCGAGATCATCGTGCCGGTCGATTCAAAGGGCCGCATGACCGACGAGGCCGGGCAATTCAAGGGGCTCACCACAGAAGCCGCCAACAAGGCGATTTATGAGCATATTAAGCAGACGGGCGCGCTTTTTGCGTCGCAGCGCATCATCCATCAATATCCGCACTGCTGGCGCTGCAAGCACCCGGTGCTTTTCCGCGCGACGGAGCAGTGGTTCTGTTCGGTGGAGGATTTCAAGGACGAGACCTGCGAGGCCATCAAGGCGGTGAAATGGTACCCCGAATGGGGCGAGGAGCGCATCACCAGCATGGTGCGCGACCGCAGCGACTGGTGCATCTCGCGCCAGCGCCTCTGGGGTGTGCCGATCCCGATCTTTTACTGCAAAGAGTGCGGCAAGGAGCTGATCACGCGCGAGAGCGTCGACGCGGTGGCGGCGCTTTTCCGCCGAGAAGGCTCGGATGGCTGGTATAAATACGACGCGTCGCAGATCCTCCCCGAGGGGACGAAATGCGACTGCGGCTGCGGGGAATTCACCAAGGAGCACGACGTGATGGACGTGTGGTTTGATTCCGGCGTGACCCACGCCGCCGTGCTGATGACGCGTCCCGAGCTCAAATGGCCCGCCGACATCTACCTGGAGGGCAACGATCAGTACCGGGGATGGTTTCAGTCCTCCCTGCTCACGAGCGTGGCCTGGAAGGGCACGGCGCCTTACGAGGCGGTCATCACCCACGGAATGGTGGTGGACGGAGAAGGGCGCAAGATGTCAAAATCGCTCGGCAACGGCATTAAGCCGGATGAAGTCATCAAGGAATACGGCGCCGACATCCTGCGGCTCTGGGTGGCTTCCTCCGATTACAGCGGCGATATCCGCATCTCAAAGGATATCTTAAAGCAGCTCTCCGAGGTTTACCGCAAGATCCGCAACACCGCGCGGTTCATCCTCGGCAATCTCAGCGATTTTAACCCCGACACCGACTGCGTGCCGTTTGAAGAGCTGACGGCGATCGACCGGTGGACTCTCAGCCGCTTAGACGCGCTCGTTGAAAAGGCGCGCTCCGCTTATGAGAATTACGAATTCCATGTGATCTACCACGCGGTGCACAATTTCTGCGTGGTCGACCTTTCCAATTTCTATCTCGATGTCGCCAAAGACCGCCTCTATGTCGAGAAGGCCGGATCGCCCACGCGCCGCGCGGTGCAGACGGTGATGTTCACCGTGCTCGACGCGATGACGCGGCTCATTTCGCCGGTTCTCTGCTTTACGGCGGAGGAAATCTGGGGCTACATGCCGCACCGCGCGGCAGACGACACGGGCTCCGTGAGCTTTAACGACATCCCCCTGCCGTCGGGCAGGGTCTATGACGCGGGATTCCTTGCGCGATGGGAGCGCATCAGCCTCGTGCGCGACGACGTCAAGAAGGCGCTCGAGCTTGCGCGCGCCGAAAAGTTTATCGGCAGCTCGCTTGAGGCGAAGGTCACGCTGCACTGCGGCGGCGAGCTCTGCGAGTTTCTCAGATCGGTGCAGGGCGAGCTTGCTGCGGCGTTTATCGTTTCACAGGCCGGGGTTTCGGACGATGACGGGGGGGCCTTCAGGGGTGGCATCGAAGGGCTCGGCATCGATGTGGAGCATGCGGACGGCCACAAATGCGAGCGCTGCTGGGCTTACAGTGAGACGGTGGGGCAAAATACCGGGCACCCCACGCTGTGCGCGCGCTGCGCGGGTATTGCGGGGAACACATGATTCGTAATAAGGGGGGTCGTGCCCGGATGGCGCTTTATGTGGCCCTGATATTCGTGCTCGTTGCGGCCGATCAGGTTACCAAATTCGTCGTTTCGCTCAATGGCGGCGTCGATATGCCTCTGCTTGGCAGATATGTCGCCTTCCAATACTGCCAGAACACGGGCGCGGCTTTCAGCAGCCTGGAGGGGAAGCGCATCCTGCTGATTATCGTGACGGCTGTGCTCGTCGCGGTCTGCATTTATTTTCTTTTTTCAAAGACGGTTGCGTCGCCGCTCGGCAAGATCGGGCTCGCCATGATCGTCGCCGGAGGCGCGAGCAATCTCTACGACCGCATTTTCAAGGGCTATGTCGTCGATTTTATCTATGTGCGGCATTTCGCGATCTTCAACGTTGCGGACAGCTGCGTGAGCATCGGCGCCGCGCTGATGTGCATTTATATCATCCTGCATGAGAAACGCCAGAAAACGGAGCACCTTGCGGTGTGAACGGCGCTCGGTTTGTGGCCGATGAGACACTCGCGGGGCAGCGCGCCGACGCGGCCGCGACAGGGCTGATGCCGGAGCTGAGCCGCTCGCAGGCGCAGAAGCTGATCGAAAGCGGCCATATCCGCGTCAACGGCCGTATTTGTACCAACAACCTCCGGCTCAGGGCCGGTGATCTGATAGAGGCGGAGCTTCCGCAGCCGGAGCCGGCCGCGGCGCAGCCGCAGGATATCCCGCTTGACATCGTCTATGAGGATGACGATCTGATCGTCGTCAACAAGCCGCAGGGCATGGTGGTGCATCCTGCTGCCGGAAACCCCGACGGCACGCTTGTCAATGCGCTGCTAGCCCATTGCGGCGGCAGCCTTTCCGGCATCGGCGGCGTGATGCGCCCGGGCATCGTCCACCGTATCGACAAGAACACGAGCGGCCTGCTCATCGTTGCGAAAAACGACGTCGCGCACCGCAGGCTTGCCGCGCAGATCAAGGCGCACAGCTTCACAAGGATCTACGAGGCGGTGGTGCTCGGCAGGCTGCGCGACGACAGCGGCACCGTCGACGCGCCGCTGGGGCGGGATGCGCGCCACCGCAAGCGCATGGCCGTCACCGAAAAAAATTCGCGCAGTGCCGTCACGCATTACCGCGTGATCGCGCGCTACCGCGGCTTTACGCATGTGGAGCTGCGGCTTGAAACCGGGCGCACGCACCAGATCCGCGTGCATATGGCGCATATCGGCCACCCCATCGCGGGAGACGACGTCTACGGCCCGCCAAAGCAGCCCGCAGGGCTGCTCGGCCAGTGCCTCCATGCGCGCACGATTGGCTTCATCCACCCGGCCACGGAGAAATATATGGAGTTTACAAGCCCGCTGCCCGGCTATTTTACGGCTTTTCTCGCGAAACTCCCTGAAGAATGAAAGGATGCCCGCCCGATGCAAAAAAAACGTCCCCTCGACGGAGTGCTTCTCGTTTCAGACCTCGACGGAACCCTGCTTACGGATCAGTTTGAAATACCCCCGCGCAGCCTTGCCGCAATCACCCGGTTCATGGAGGAGGGCGGGCTTTTCTCGCTTGCCACGGGGCGCACCGAATATTCTGCCGGCAGGTATGCCTCCCGTGTATCGGCAAACGCGCCCGGCATCCTCTATAACGGCGCGGTGATCTACGATTTTTCAAAAGAGGCGTTTATCTGGAACGCGAGCATGCCGCCGGAGGTAAAGACGGTGCTGCAAACGATTCTCACGGCATTTCCCGAAGTGGGCGCTCAGATTTACAGCCTTGATTTTGTCAGTGTCGTCAACCCCAGCGAGCTCATCACGGAGCATGTTTCCAACGAGGGCATCCAAAGCAGGGTCAGGGAGCTCGACGAGAAGCCGCGGCAATGGGTCAAGCTTCTTTTTGCAGCCCCTGAGGAACGCATCGCCGAGCTTGAAAGCTTTGCGGCCGCGATGGAGCATAAGGGAATCGCGTGTGTCAAGAGCTGCCCGATTTATTTTGAGATGCTGCCCGAGGGGGCTTCGAAGGGCGAGACGCTGCTCCGGCTCGCGCAGATGTTGGGCATTAAGAAAGAGAATACCGCCGCCGTCGGCGATTATTATAACGATATCGAGCTTGTTTCTTCCGCCGGCACGGGCTTTGCCCCCGCCGGTGCGCCACAGGAAGTCAAGGCTGCGGCGGGTCATGTCGTGGGCAGCTGCGAAGACGGCGCCGTCGCCGACGTCATCGAATATCTGGAGCGCAGATACATGGGCAGCAATGCCTGACGTATTTTCCATAGATGGACCCCTGTTCGTTTCGCGCTATAGCGTTTGGCCCTCTTGCCTCTCACCTGGGCCTCGATCCCTCATTCCGGGGTGAAAGGCGGGAGATTCCAATATAAAAGCCTTAAGGAGGAAAACAATGGACGCGTCTTTGAAAAAGCAGCTGAAAAAAACGGCTGTAAACATTCGAAAAAACGTGATCGAAGCGGTCTATAGTGCCAGCTCGGGGCATCCCGGCGGCTCGCTTTCAATCGCGGAGGTTTTGGCATTCCTGTATTTCAAAGAAATGAAAATCGACCCCAAAAACCCGAAATGGCCCGACAGAGACCGGTTTGTGCTCTCAAAGGGGCACTGCTCGCCGGGCATCTATTCGGCGCTGGCGCTGCGCGGCTATTTCCCGCTCGAGGAGATCAAATATTTCCGGCAGCTCGGGCATATCCTGCAGGGGCACCCCGACATGCGGCTCGTTCCGGGGGTGGACATGTCGTCCGGCTCGCTGGGGCAGGGCATCTCCGCCGCCTGCGGCATGGCGCTTTCGGCGAAAGTTTCGGGAAAATCCTACCGCATTTACGCCGTGATGGGCGACGGCGAGCTCGAGGAGGGCCAGTGCTGGGAGGCCGCGATGTTTGCCGCGCACTATAAGCTCGACAAACTCATCGCCTGGATTGATTTCAACGGCCTGCAGATCGACGGCAAAATCACCGACGTGATGTCGCCTGTACCGATCCCCGAAAAATACCGCGCGTTCGGCTGGAACGTGATTGAGGTCGACGCCCACAATTTCGACGAGATCGAGCAGGCTTACGCGCAGGCAAAGCTGGTCAAGGGCAAGCCCACGGCGATCGTCGCGCACAGCATCAAGGGCAAGGGCGTATCGTTCATGGAAAACAACCCGGCCTGGCACGGCTCCGCCCCGAACGCGGAGCAGTACGCGCAGGCGATGAAAGAGCTTGACGCAGCCGCAAGCGCATTGGAGGCAGAATGATGGAAGAGATTAAAAAAATTGCGACCCGCCAGGCCTACGGCGATGCGCTGGCAGAATTCGGCGCCCTCTACCCCGAAATCGTCGTGTTGGACGCGGATCTTTCCAAATCAACGATGACCGTCACCTTCAAGAAGAAATTTCCG
>JARLHS010000103.1 GCA_031292115.1 Clostridia bacterium
CAAAGCCGTTACCGCAGCAGCAGAATAAGATCAGGACAAGGATTATGATCCATTCGCAGTTACCGCCGAAGAATCCACGCATCATTTTTCACCTCGCAAGTACTGTTTGATACATAGTATGAGATGCGTGCGCGGCCCGTTACTGCGGGCTATTTATTTGAATAAACGGGGGATTTTGATGGACGAGAGCAGCGGAAACGGCAGGAACGGCAAAAAAAAGGAATTCAGGCTTGATCTCAACCTTGACAATGAGGAATTCGGGCAATTTGCCGAAGTGTCCGCCGAGGGGGAGACCGTCCCGAAGCAGCCCGATTCCCCGCCGCAACCTGCGGATATAGCCGGGGCTGCCGACGGGCCCCAGCCGGAAACCGAAGCCGCGCAGATTACCGCGCAGCTGTTTGAGCCCGCCGCTCAGGCTGCGGCTGTGCCCGCGGCTAAGAAATCGAAGGCGGAAAAGCCCAAGGGGAGGCGCGGCTGCGCAACGGTCATGATCTATGTGGCGGCGGTCGTTGTCGCATCGATACTGATTGCGGCGATGGTGCTTTCGTCGGTCAACGATATGCTGGGCCTCTATAAGGCGGACAAGCAGATCGATATCCAGATCCCGGCCAGCGCCACTGCACAGCAGATCACGAATATCCTAAAAGACAGCGGCGTTATCCAAAACCCGTTTTCGTTCCGCCTTTATCTTTCCTTTTCAAAGGCTTCAGGGTTTAAGAGCGGCGATTACGCGCTGAATTCCGACATGACCTATTCCGAGATCGTCAAAACGCTCAAGGGCGATTACATCAGCCCCACCGTGGTCAAGGTGACGATTCCCGAAGGCTATACGATGCGGCAGATCGCGGCCCTGCTTGAAAAGAAAAAAGTCTGCTCGGCGAGCAGTTTCCTCAGCGCGTGCGAAAACGACACCTTCAAATCTACCTATGTCGCAGCCATTCCGCAGAGCAGTAAGCGCTTTTACAAGCTCGAGGGCTATCTTTTCCCCGACACCTATAATTTTTACGTGAACAGCTCCCCGCAAACGGTTGTACAGAAGATGCTTTCAAATTTCTCAGACAAATTTACCACCGCGATGGCCGCAAAGGCAAAAAAGATGAATATGACGGTGGATCAGACGCTGATACTCGCAAGTGTTATCCAGACCGAGGCGGGCAGCACCGGTAATATGGGCACGATCTCGTCGGTATTCCACAATCGCCTGGAGAAGTGTAAGGGCAGCCTTCAATTCCTGCAATCCGACGCGACGATCCTCTATATCACGCGCACGATTGAAAAGACGCTGCAAAAGACCGACCTTGCGGTCAACTCGCCCTACAACACCTATAAAAACGCGGGGCTGCCGCCGGGGGCTATCTGCAACCCAGGGCTTTCTGCGATCAACGCGGCGCTCAACCCCGACCAAACGAATTATTTCTTTTTTGTCTCGGATGTCAACGGCAAGTATTATTATTCCGCCACCCTTGCCCAGCACGAGAAGGCCGTCATAAAGGCCCGGAAAGTGGGAAATGTGAGTGGAACGGATGTCACAGGAGTCACAGGCGACTGATATGACGCAGAAGCCGGAGCTGCTTGCGCCTGCGGGCGACGCCGAGCGCCTGCACATGGCGGTTGAATATGGCGCGGACGCGGTGTATCTTGGCGGGAAGGTTTTTTCCATGCGGGCCGGGCCGGAAAATTTCACGCCGCCCGGGCTCGCGGAGGCCACGGCGTTCGCGCATGCGCGCGGCGTGAAGGTCTATCTGACCTGCAACACGCTGCCGCGCAATGAAGAAATCGAGCTGCTGCCGCAGTTCCTCACGGAGGCGGCGCAGGCAAAGGTTGATGCGCTGATCGTCACCGACCTCGGCGTGCTCGCATATGCCGGGCGCTATGCGCCGGGTGTGGAGCTTCACGTTTCCACACAGGCGGGTATCGTCAATTATGACGCGGCAAACGCCTGCTTTGAGCTTGGCGCGAAGCGAGTGGTGCTCGCGCGCGAGCTGTCGCTCGCCGAAATTGCGCAGATCCGCCGGAATACGCCCGTCTCGCTCGAGCTCGAGGCCTTTGTGCACGGCTCCATGTGCGTTTCGTTCTCGGGGCGGTGTCTGCTTTCCAGCTATCTTACGGGGCGTGACGCCAACCGCGGTGATTGCGCGCAGCCCTGCCGCTGGAGCTATGCGCTCATGGAAGAAAAGCGCCCCGGGCAGTACTTCCCCGTCGTCGAAGACGCGGCCGGCACACATATCCTCAGCTCGCGCGATCTCTGCATGATCGGGCATATCCCCGAGCTTGTTTCAGCCGGCGTTTCCAGCTTTAAGATTGAGGGTCGCGGGAAATCGGCCTACTATACGGCCGCCGTTACCAACGCCTACCGCATCGCAATCGACGACTTCTTTGCGCACCGGGGGGATTACGCCTTCGATACGCGCCTGCTCGAAGAGGTTCAGAAGGTAAGCCACCGCGAATACTGCACAGGTTTTTATTTCGGCCCGATCCAAAACGGGCAGGACTATTCGGAACAAAGCTACCTGCGCAGCTGGGATATCGCCGCGATCGTAGAGAGAAGCGAGGGCGGCACCGCCTTCTGCAGGCAGCGCAACCGCTTTGCGCAGGGCGACGGGGCCGAGGTGCTTGAGCCGGGCGGCCTTTCAAGGCCGGTGACGATCGGAGAGCTGCGCGATGAAAACGGCGAAAGGGTCGCCGAGGCGCTGCATCCCGATATGAAAATCGCGGTCGGGCTGCCGTTCGATCCGAAGCCGTTTTCGATCATCCGCAGAAAAACAGAAGATAACACTAAATTGTGTTAATGTTTATTGACACCCGCCGGGTCACAGTCTATACTATTACTGAGCCATACGAAGCGGCACACAGTACGGTTCCTTCGGCAATCAAACAGGTCATCCCTCTCTTCAGGAGCTCAATGCCGAAGGAATCGATGCACAGCAAAGCGACCGCGCGGCGTTTCCGTGCCGTTATGCCGACTACAGCCGTAATCCGCTGCATCGACAGGTTGCCGCGACTGACAGCACAGGAGGACTGCGATGAACAACATTACCTTTGTTATGATTAAGCCGGACGCCGTGGAAAAAAACGCAGTGTATGCCATTATGCGGTACTTTTATGATAACGGCATCTCGGTCTGCTGTTTTGATGTGCAGCAGGCGACTTCGGAGCGTGTCACGCTGCATTATGGTGAACATTTTGAAAGGTTGGGCCAGGATTTTGCCAACCGGATGCTTGAATTATTCGTAGGAAAAACGGTTATCCCGATCGTGCTCACCGGTGAGGAGGGCATCATCGCGAAAGTAAGAGGCATCGTGGGCGTAACGGAGCCCGTGAAGGCGGCAAAAGGCACGATCCGGGGCGACCTCGGCGACGGCGACAGCTTTGAACGTTCTGAAAGGGAAAACCGCGTTCTGCGCAATCTGATCCATGCCTCGGATACGCCCGAAGCAGTTGCGCGCGAGGCTCACATATGGCTGCCCGGCTACCCGATACAATAAAGCAATAAAAGGAGAGAGCATATGGAATTTTTAAAAGCACTTGTCTACGGCATTATTCAGGGTGTGACCGAGTTCCTGCCAATCTCAAGCGACGCGCATCTGATCATCATCCCGAAGCTTCTGGGCTGGACGGAGCCAAGCCTTGATTTTGATATCGCGCTGCACCTCGGCACGACGGCGGCTGTAATCCTTTTCTTTCTCAAGGATTGGATACGCCTTTTCAAAGCGGGCTTTAAAAAGCCTGCCTCCGCCGACGGCAAGCTTTTCTGGTTTATCATCGCGGCGACCATCCCGAGCGGGCTGCTCGGCCTGATCTTCCAAAAATACGCCGAGACCGTCCGCGGCCTTTCCCTGATCAGCTGGATGCTCATCATCATGGGCCTGCTGCTCTATTTCGTCGACAGGTACATGCCGAAGACGCGCAATATCCATCAGGTGGGCCTCGGCCGCAGCCTCATTATCGGCGCGGCGCAGGCGATCGCGATGATCCCGGGCGTCTCCCGCTCGGGTGTGACGATTACGGCAAGCCGTTTCCTCGGCATCAAGCGCGAAGATGCGGCTAAATTTACCTTCCTGCTTTCAACACCGACCATTCTGGGGCTGTGCGTGTTCAAGATCAAGGATTTCACCAAAGTGGATTTTAACGGTTTCGCATTTTTACTGGCTATCGTGACCTCCGCGGTTGTGGGCGCGCTGTGCATCAAGTTCCTGCTCAATTACATAAAGAACAGAGGCTTCGGCGTTTTTACGGTCTACCGCTGCGCGCTCGGCGTGCTGCTGCTCATCCTCATCGCCTGTGGCGTGCTTGCCTAGCCCTCGGGGCCGTACCCATGAATTAAATCCGATAAGACGAGAAGGATTCCGCGTGCGGGGTCCTTTTTTCGTTGTGTATACGATGATTCGATAGAGATCCGCTCAAAACTTTGTAAAAAATCAAACAAAATATCTGTGAATGTTATACTATTCTCCCATTAAACTGCGGAATTATCTCCGCAGTTTAATGCCTGCCGCTTCGCGGCAGGTG
>JARLHS010000104.1 GCA_031292115.1 Clostridia bacterium
GTCAGAGCCCGCGATCTTTTGAAACCCCGGATAGTTCGCGATCTCCGAAGCGGTGGCGGCCTGCCCCCCGGGTGCGAGCCGCTCGATCACGATCGTTTCAAGCCCCGCGCGCGCGCAGTAAATAGCCGCCGTCAGGCCGGCCGGCCCGCCTCCAATAATAATGACATCCAACATATCGTCCGTCTTTTCTCCGCGCGCATTCGATTTTTGCCGCCACACCGCCGCGCGGGGAATGGAACGGCCGCAACGCACCTAAATATTCCAAATAATTTTGTGATAGTTATTTACATTTAATATATATTATGGTATCCTATACATGCAACTCCCTTCAATAACCCTTTCACTTCCTAATGATTTTATTTTACCGTCCGAATTACGGTAAGCCGCCGGGTTTCCGGCGGCTTTCTCTTTGCCTGTAAAAAGCGCCACAATAAGCGCAAAGGCCGGGGCCCTTCATGACGGCGCGCGACCGTGCCGCAGCATGGCAGGCCGCCGTCAATGAACCGACCCGGTTCATAATGAACCTCCCCGCGGCAAGACCGCGGGGTATTCATAAGGAGGATACCGCCCTGCGGGGCGGGGTGCAGAATAAGGAACCGCCGCAAGCGGCGGGGTATTGCACCCCGGTTCATAATAAAATCAGGGTGCGGCAAAGCTCAAGCGCTTTCTGACACCCTGACCGTCGTTACTTTGTTGATACTTTATGGGAGGCATTTCCGCGCTTTGGATCAATATACTTTTTGAGGTCGGAAAGCTTCTCGTCACTCGATTGTTTGAATTTGTTCATCATTTCTTCAAACGAGAGATTGTCGTTGCGCCTTGGGGACCATTCATAGCGTTCCGGTCTCGGCGGACGGCGCTCTCCGGGCGCTTCGGCCTTCTTGATTGAAAGGCTGATCCTGCCCTCGCTCGTGATGCCCATGATCTTAACCTTGACCATTTGGTTTTCCTGGACATAGTCTTTGATTTCCTTCACAAAGGTCGAAGCGACCTCGGAAATATGGACCATGCCTGTTTTGCCGTCGGGCAGCTCCACAAAAGCCCCGAATTTTGTGATGCCCGTGACTTTGCCCTCAACAATAGCCCCTACCTCAAGCTGCATATAAAAAATATTGCCTCCTTAAAATTTATAAAAATCAGTTACCCGCATCTATGAAGACATTTTCATGGGGCTTGGCATAGTTAAGACTGCCCCGCGCGATGTCCGCAATATATTGGTTTTGATCCTGAGCATTCAGCACGCGCTGCAGCTGCTCATTCTGCGCCTCCTGCGAAACGGCGCTCACCTTAATCTGCCCCAGCTGCGTCTTCTTTTGATTGATCTGAATCTGGAGGGTGACAAGTGTTACCCCGAGATAGACGATAAAAGCGCAAACGGCAACACGCAGCAGAATGTTTTTACGGTGTTTTTTCATGTTCTTTGCGCCTCTTGCGTTTCCTTCCTTTTAAAGAGCCGCGCTTTCCGGGCCGCACTGCCTGCGCGTCGGCTCCGCCGTCTTTCGCATTTTGACGGTTAGTTAGATTATACACCTTTCTTTTACGAACTTTCAAGTGTGTTTTCAATACTTTGGCTTTCTTTTTTATAATATTTCCAACCAATTTGGTGTCAGCGCTCACAAACGCGCCTGTTTTTCGCCCGATAAAGCCAAGCGGCCTTGCAATCAGACGAAATACGAGCGCGGCTATCCACCGCAGAAAACCGACGACAGCCTTCGCGCTTTTCATCACCAGCACGCCCAGCGTGAAATAATAAAGCGTGGCGCCGATGAGCTCGCCAAGGATGATGAAAAGCCTGATTTCACCGGTATTCATATATAAGAGGAACAGAAAGCTCGAAACCGCGCAGATCATCCAGAAGAGGACGTCCTGTATAAAAACGACCGCTTTTCCACACGGCACGGCGATCCTGAATATCCTGAAAAGATCATAGACGGCACCCAGCGCCATGCCAAAGCCGCAGGCGGCGAGGAAGACGAGCGTCTGGGCCTTCACGGAAATTTCCAATCAGCATCATCCTATCTGAAGATCCTGCCGAGAAAACCGCCGCCCTGCCCGCGCGGCGCCTCGTCGCGGTAGGAGATGGAGTCTATGCCGCCTTCGATGCTGACTTCTCCCGTCTCCACGTTGAGCTTGTTCATGTGCAGGTTGGCACCCTCGATGGTGAGCTCACCAAGATCGGTGAAGAGCACCACGGCCTGCTCGTCGAAGCTGTCCACATCCGTTACGCCCGAAACCATGACGTTTCTGCGGTCTTCGATAATCAGATTATGCACTTTTTTCAGGGGCTTTTTTTCTTCCACCACTGCCATTTCTCCATTCCTCCTCAAGATTCATTTTGCCTGTATAATATTTATGCGCAGAGCACCGCCAATATGACTTTTGCGTGAAATAGCGGCGCCCAATACAGTATGAGGGCAGGAGAGCGATCTTTCTTGTTAAAGTCCGTTCTATCATTTAAAAGGGTCTTTCAGTGCAGACGCGCCCTGAAGGCCCTTTAGGCTGCTTCATCCGATTTCTTGTTTTTTATGTAGCGTCCCCGCCGTTGCGGTATTTGATTTCAAGGTCGCAGATAAGCGCCACGATGATACATCCGGTCGCCACCGCGGGGGCGGCTTCAAGCGCCCCCTGCAGACACATGACGGTTGTCAGCAGGTCGCCGAAGCGCCCGGCGGTGAAATGAAAGATATAGGCGAGCACATACAGCCCGCAGCTAAGCTGGAGGCCGTGGTAGATCACCGAAACGGAAAAACCGCTGAGTTTGAGAAGGCTTCTGAGCATCGAAACCAGCATATTCACGGCTCGCTTCATACCCCTTTCAGGCACAGGGCGGTTTAAGCGCCGGCTCTGTACAATGCATTAATAATATGCTATCATGATGAGTGGCCGTGTTCAATGCTAAAATAATGGCAATTGCCGGGGGAAGTGTGAGCCAGTGGAAACTGCGGTTTCAACCGCGTGCCTGTATCCGCTCGAAACGGAAAAATCACTTGAAACGCTGCTGGCGCTTGGTTTCCGGCGCTTTGAGCTTTTTGCAAACACCGAATGCGAGCTTCGCGACGCCTTTATCGATGCGCTGCGCGGGCGGCTTGACGCCGAAGGCGCTTCGGTCTATTCGCTGCATCCATTCACCTCCGGCTTTGAGCACCTGCTGTTTTTTTCGGATTATCCCCGCAGGTTTGAGGACGGCGCCGCGCAGTATGCGCGCTATTTCAGAGCGGCAAGGCGGCTGGGCGCTTCGGTCGTGGTTTTTCACGGCGACTTCGCCGCCGGCAGGCTTAACGATGCGGAATACTGCGAGCGGTTCCGCACGCTTTCAGGCATCGCCGCCGGCGAGGGCATCATCCTTGCGCAGGAGAATGTTTCGCGCTGCCGCAGCCGCAGCGTGCGATTTATCCGTACCATGCATCAGACACTGGGCGCGGATGCCAGGTTTGTGCTTGATCTCAAACAGGCGCTCCGCTCCGAAGAACAGCCTCTTGAGATGCTTGAGGCAATGGGCGATGGCATTGTCAACGTGCATATCAGCGACAGCCGCCCCGGCAGCGACTGCCTGCCGCCGGGGTGCGGCGACATGAACTTTACGGCTCTTTTAGAGTCTCTGTCCCGCTTCGGCTACGACGGCCCGCTCGTTATAGAAGTCTACCGCAACAATTTTCTGGAGCCTGAAGAGCTCGGCGCCGCGATGCGTTTTGTCGATTCTCTGGTGCAAAAACACAGCTGCATATAATTCGACATCTTTCGGCATTATTTGCGCCGTGAATCCTATATATAGCGGAAATATCCGTCAATATGTCCAAATAATCGCTATATGTTGTACTCCCTCGACGTCAAAGAAGCTGAAATATATCTTCATTTCCTTCCCAAATATGTTATAATTGTGGTATGCACAAAATAGACGGGAGGGACTGAGTTATGCACGAGGTAATCATCAAAAGTGTGCTTCCCTGTGAAGGGCAGGGCAGCAACGAACTACTCTATTCTCTTTTGGAAAACACTTGCATGGCTGAGGGGCTCGAGGGAACACCTGTATTTGGTATCCGCGCCGAGCTTGTTTCAGGCGGCAGCGTCATCGACTCATCCGAGGTGCGCGATATCACCCCCTCACGAAACAAAGCGACCGTGCTGATGGATCTGCTGGCTAAGAACACCGTTACACCTTGTACCCTGAAGGACGTGATTGAAGATTATATCGCAGTGGAAGGCGGTGATGAGATTCAGACCGTCTGCGCCTGCTCCTAGATCAGCTTTCTATGGGAATTTTTTTTGTACGAAAAATGCATACAAGGTTTGGTATAGATCACAGGTCGGATACACAACATATGCAATTCATAAAAATGGCCGGGAATTCTTGAGCGCCTGAAGCGGCACGCACTGCCGGGCGCCGGGGAGCCCCGGCTTCATTTTCGGCGTGGCCGGCGCTTGACATCATACGGCAACGCGCTATACTTAAGACATGCGCAGCAGCGCATGTCTTCCCTGCCGGATCCGACAGGGACACGCCTCAGGCCTGCACTGCCCGCGGCAAACCGATTCACGGAGGAGTGTAACCCTTGAAAACCGATCTTCACTGCCATACCACCGTCTCCGACGGCTCCATGACGCCCGCGCAGCTTGTAGCCTATGCCGGGCGCGCGGGGCTTGACTGCATCGCCGTGACGGATCACGACTGCCTTGACGGAGGCATCCGGGCGGCCGGAGCGGCCGAGGAGCAGCATTCGCGCGTGAAGGTAATCGCCGGCGTGGAGCTTTCCACATTTGATTATAAAAACGGCAGAAGAGTTCATCTGCTCTGCTACCGCCCGCGCCGCACGAAGGTGCTTGAGGAAATCTGCCGGGTTACGTGTGAAAGCCGCCTGAAGGCGGCAATGGAGATGCTTGAAATGATCTCGCCCCGGTACCCCGTTGATCTCGAGACGGTGCGGGCTTTTTCGCCGGGCAGCAGCTCGGTATTCAAGCAGCACATCGCGCTTGCGCTGATGCATATGGGCTACGATATCCAGCTTTACGGGTCGCTCTTCGACAGCCTGTTTTCAAGGTAGCACGGCATGGCGAGCGTGGAGCCGCACTACCCCGAAACGCGCGAGGTGCTCGAGGCGGCGGCCGGGTCGGGCGGCGTCTGCGTGCTGGCGCATCCGGGCGTCTACAGAAACTTTGATGTCGTTGCGGAGCTCTGCGGGCTCGGCCTTCAAGGCATCGAGGCGCAGCATCCGCGCCAGAGCGCGGAAGATTGCGCGCGCGCCGCGCAGGCAGCCGCGCAGAAGGGCCTGATCCCTACGGGCGGGAGCGATTTCCACGGCGCCTACTCCAAGATTGTCAACCCCATCGGCGCGCGCACGGCGCCCGAAGGCACGCTTGAACGGCTCGAGCACCTTTTTTTGTGAGTTTGTTCAGAAATAATCTTGTTATAGACCCTGAATCTATTGTATAATATTTCTCACCGGCGAGTATAACTATTACGGCGGCTGGTAAATACAGCACATCCTCCTGTGGTTTCGCCGTAAAAGATTTATAGGGCCTGCGAATTCCCTGCTTTGCAGAGCCGCGCAATTCCCGCAGCGGCAGGGCATTGCGGCAGGTCACGGAGGAAACGATGGAATACACCTATAAAACCAGGGGCGGCGTATGCTCAAGAAGCATTCGTCTCGTGCTGGAAGGCGGCATCATCAGGGAAGTCAGATTTGAGGGCGGCTGCCAGGGCAATACGCAGGGGCTGCAGACCCTTGTGGCAGGCATGCCGGCCGAGGAAATCATCAGGAAGCTCAAGAACATCAAATGCGGCCGAAAGAAGTCATCCTGCCCGGATCAGCTTGCAACGGCGCTCGAGGAGGCTCTCAAAAAGAGCCGGATATAGACAAAAGGTGAATGAATCATGCATTTGGATGAAGACGACAGCGATGTAAAAATCGCCGGATGCGAAACGCGGGGCGATGAGGCGGGCGACGAGGCCGAAGAGCTGCGCAGGCAGCACGAAAACGGCAACCTTGCCCTCGCGCGCGAGCTCGGCAAGCAGCTTTCGCAGCGTATGACGGGCCTTGAAAGCGAATCTTCGTTCGGAATCGACCTGTGCGAGAATGAAGATCTTTGCCTGCAGAGGCGGCTTTTGTTCGCTTTTTCAGCCTGCTACGCAGTGGAGTGCTTCGTACCCGGAAAGCTGCTGCAGGACGTGGCGGTGAATGCCTTCTACAACGCGTTAAAGAATACAATGCCTGAGTTTTATGGCGACCTCGACAGCTCCGGCTCGTTTTCGTTTTATTACCTGTGCGTGAGGCGCAGTGGTGAAGTCTCGGAGGCCATCGGGCACACCTTTGCGATGCTCTCGGGTAAAAACGGCGAGCCTGTGATCGAGAGGCTCGGCGAGGCGCTGTTCATCCGGTTCAGCGACGTGGTACGGGAAATGATCGCCGCCATGCAATTCAGGCAGGATTAATAAAAGGATGGTCATCAATATGGATTTCATGAAGGAATACGAGCGTTGGATTGCCAACGGCAAGGTCGACGCGGCAACGAAGGCGGAGCTTGAAGAGCTGCGCGGCAACCTGCCCGAGATTGAATCGCGCTTCGGCTCGACGCTCTCGTTCGGCACGGGCGGTCTGCGCGGCATCATGGGCGCGGGCCTTAACCGCATGAACGTTTACACCGTGCGGCAGGCTACGCAGGGGCTTGCTAGCCTGATCGCCCCACTCGGCGAGGAGGCGCGCCGCCGCGGCGTCGTCATCTCGTATGACAGCCGCCATCATTCGCGCGAATTCGCCGAAGAAGCATCGCGTGTGCTTGCGGCTTCGGGCATTCACGCCTACCTTTTTGACGAGCTTCGCCCCACCCCCGAGCTTTCCTTCGCCGTGCGCGAGCTTCACTGCATGGCGGGCGTCAATGTGACGGCCAGCCACAACCCGAAGGAGTACAACGGCTATAAGGTCTACTGGGAGGACGGCGCGCAGATCCCTCCCTCACACGCCGACGTGGTCTTGAAGGAGATCCGCGGCAGCGACATTTTTGACGATGTGCGCGTGATCGATTTTGAGCAGGCGCGCCGCAGCGGGTTGATCACCTTTGTCGGCAGCGAGATCGATGAAAAGTATCTGGGGAAGGTGCTGGAGCAGTCGATCAGCGGCGAAGCGGTGAAAGCCTGTGCGCAGTCGCTCAAAATCATCTATACGCCGTTCCACGGCTCGGGCTACCGGCTCGTGCCCGAGGTGCTCAGGCGCCTCGGCTTTGAAAATATTCTGCCCGTCGCCGAGCAGATGAAGCCGGACGGTGATTTCCCCACCGTCAAATCACCCAACCCCGAGGAAAAGGAAGGTTTCCGCATCGCGATCGAAATGGCCAGGCGCGAGAAGATCGACCTGATTATCGGCACCGACCCCGACGCCGACCGCGTCGGCATTGTCGTGCGCAGCGCGCAGGGCGAATACCTCAGCCTCACGGGCAATCAGGTGGGCGCGCTGCTCACCGATTATGTCATCTCTGCCCGCACCGAGAAGGGCCTGATGCCGGAAAAACCCGCAGTCGTCACGACGATTGTTTCGACAAGAATGCCGTTTGAGCTCTGTCGGCGCAACCATGTCGACGTCTTTGAAGTGCTCACGGGCTTTAAATTTATCGGGGAAAAGATCAAGGAATTTGAGGATACCGGCAGCCACAACTTCGTTTTCGGCTTTGAGGAGAGCTATGGGTACCTTTCGGGCACCTACGCGCGCGATAAGGATGCCGTCGTCGGCTCGATGCTGATCGCCGAAATGGCGGCGTGGTACAGGCTCAAGGGTATGACGCTGTTTGACGCGATAAACGCGCTCTATCGGAAATACGGCTTTTACGGCGAACGCACGGTTTCGGTGAACATGCAGGGGCTCGACGCATTCGCACGCATGCAGGCGACGATGCAGAGGCTGCGCGCCGAGGCGCCGCGCGAGGCGGCGGGCGTGGCCGTGACGGCCGTGCGCGACTATCTGAGCGGCGAGCGCACGGTGCTCGCGACGGGCGTCAAGGAGCCCGCGGGCCTGCCCGTTTCCGACGTGCTTTTTTATGAATTTGAAGACGGCAATTCCGTCGTGGTGCGCCCCTCCGGCACTGAGCCGAAGGTCAAGCTCTATGTGCTGTGTAAAGGCGAAAACGACGCCGCTGTCGAAGCGTCGCTCGACAAATACGTGGCGGCCTTCCGCAAGCTGATGGAATAAGGCGCTGTGGAGTATTTATGGCAACCTGCGGCACAGCAACAAGCTTAATTTTAGTATGGTTTACATTCTCAACTGACCACGCCAAGATTGTACCAAAATCATTTACAGCAGATGTGTCGCAGTTTTATGATATTGAGGTAAGATCTGTTGTCCATACAGAAATGCAGGAATTGCTCTAACAGGTTCTCATGGTCAGTAATTTTAAATCAATTTTGATCGGATACGTGCCGATTGAATGCGATAAGTGCAACACCCGTCATTATATCAACAGGATGTCGAGGCTGGTAATTGCTGTATGTATTGCAGCTCCAATATTACCAGACTCTTTTAT
Organism: Clostridia bacterium; assembly: GCA_031292115.1. GTDB lineage: Bacteria > Bacillota > Clostridia > Oscillospirales > Ethanoligenentaceae > JARLHS01. Next base: position 8,506 of record JARLHS010000104.1, read on the forward strand.
AATCAGAAGCGTTATTTATAATAGAGTTTATATCCTTTTGATTTTCGTTTTATATATTGTATGGAATGTTATGATCATATTGCTGTCACCATTTTTTACAAGATACCACACAAAAAGCAGCAAATAGCAGAACCGCTGTTTTTGTTATTCTCACAAAACCGCTTCACATCACAGCAAATGAAAAGCTAAGGGAGGTACAGGGCGCAAAGCGCCCTGTACCTCCCTTAAAACTACCCTGTCTGTTTTGTTACCCGACTGTGATGACGCTGACGGGGCAGCCGTCCTGCGCCTCGACCGCCGCGCTCTCCGCAGCAGCAGGCACATCTCCGTCGATCGCCTCGGCAAGGCCGTCGGCCGCCATTGAAAATACGTCGGGGCAGGTTTCCGCGCAAAGCCCGCAGGCAATGCAGCCGTCTCTGTCGATCTGAGCCTTCATGTCAATCATTCCTTCGTCCGTTATTTTAACACTGTGATGTATATATTATTATACCGCCTTATCGAATTTATGAAAAGCCCATCATCAAAAAATTATGTTTTTCATAGAATAGAAGGCAGGCACGAATATTTCCCAAAAATCAAACATGAAGAAGGGTGATTGAATGGCTGTTTATGTGGTAAAACCGGGCGACAGCCTGTATTCGATTGCAGCGGCCTACGGCGTGACGCCGGAACGCATTGCCGCCGACAATATGATTGCCGATCCGTCGAAGCTGGTGAACGGGCAGTCGCTTTACATTGCGCAGGGGCAGCGGGTCTATACCGTCAGGCCGGGGGATACCGTCTACAGTCTGGCAAGGCGCTTCGGTGTCACGCAGCAGCAGATTCTCGCGGCCAACCCGCAGATCGGGGCGAATGCGGTGATCAGGCAGGGCGACCGCCTCATTATCCCGGCGCCGCAGCAGAGGCTCGGCACCATTGAGGTCAACGGCTACATATTTCCGGGCTCGAAGGTGGATGTGGTAACCGCCGCGCTGCCAAGCCTGACTTATCTGAGTATTTTCAGCTATGAGGCACGCGCCGACGGCAGCCTCAACAGCATCAACGACGAGGAATGGATCACGCTCGCGCGAAAGAATCACGTCGCACCTATGATGGTGGTGACCAATATCCGTGAGGGCGGCCATTTCAACAGCGACCTCACCCGGCAGATCTTCGCCGACCCGCAGGTGCAGAAGAACCTCATCAACAATATCCTCACCACCCTGCAGCAAAAGAACTACTACGCGGTCAATATTGATTTCGAGTATATCTTCCCCTCCGACAGGCAGAATTACAACCGCTTTATCACCGAGCTCACCGCGGCGCTGCATCCGCAGGGGTATCAGGTTTTTGTCGCGCTCGCGCCGAAGCTTTCGGCCACACAGGCCGGCGTGCTGTACGAAGCGCACGATTACGCCTTTCAGGGCCGCGCGGCGGATAGGGTCATTCTTATGACCTACGAATGGGGCTACCTCGCCGGGCCGCCGCAGGCCGTCGCGCCGCTCGATCAGGTGAGAAAGGTGCTCAATTACGCGGTGACGGTCATCCCGCGTGAGAAAATCCTGCTCGGCGTGCCCAATTACGGTTACGACTGGACACTGCCGTATGTAAAGGGCACGCTTGCCACAACCTTTTCGAACATCGAGGCGGTGAACCGCGCGCAGCGAAACCATGCGGAAATCCAATATGATTCCGCGGCGCAGTCTCCCTATTATACCTATTACGACGCCGATAAAAAGCAGCACATCGCCTGGTTTGAGGATGCGCGAAGCGTTACGGCCAAATACCTGCTTGTGAATGAATACGGCCTCGCGGGCGTGAGTTTCTGGACGGCCGAGCGCCCGTTCCCGCAGAATTACCTGATCCTCAACACCATGTTCACGGTCAAGAAGGTGGTCTGACAGCAGGGCGCCGCCGAAAAAAGCACTTGACACGGCACGGCGTTTGTAATAAAATAAGCATATAATTTAATGTCTTTGGGGCGGGGTGAAAATCCCCACCGGCGGTAATACGGCAGGCGGCAGCGTCTGGCGGCGAGCCCGCGAGCGAAAGCAGATACGGTGTGATCCCGTAGCCGACGGTAGAGTCCGGATGAAAGAAGACGGCAGCAGTATGTAAGGCCCCGAATGATTTGCGTCGTTCGGGGCTTTTTGGCCGTCCGTTCCATCGCAACGGAGGAATGATCATGCATCAGCAAAGCAAGGCAACCCAGTTCATTGTGTTCGCAGGCGTACTCTCGGCACTTTCCGCCATCCTCTATTTTTTCGAGTTTCCACTCATCCCGGGCGTAGCGTTTCTCAAAGTCGATCTGAGCGATTGGCCCGCCGCCGTCGCCGGCGTCATGCTCGGGCCGGCCGCCGCCGTCGCGGTCGAGCTGATCAAGACCATCATCCACGTATGCACACGCGGCTTCGGCGACACGATGGGCTTCGGCGACCTGATCAATTTCATCGTGGGCGTCGCGCTCACCGTCCCGCTTTCGGCCGTGCTGCGCGCGTCGTTGAAACGCGGCCGCAGCAGGTGGCTCTCGGTGCTGCTTGCGGGGGCGGCGGGCATGGCCGCGATGGCTCTGGCGGGCGTGGCGGCCAATTACCTCATCGCGCCGCCGTACTTTCAATTTTTCCTGCATGTTAAGCTCACAAGTGCGATTCTCTGGACGGAAATCGGCTCGGCAACGGTGCTCAATGTTGCCAAATCGGTGATCATCGCGGCGCTGATGGCGCCCGTCATCGCTCTGGGCAAAAAGCGGCTGATCCTGTTCCCCGCGTAAAGAAACGCGCTCTGCGCGGCGCGGCGCCCGGAATCGGGAAAAAGAGGCTTTGCAGGCGGTTACAAGCCTGCAAAGCCTCTCTTTTATGCCGGGCAAACTGACTCCCTGCTATTTCATCAGTTTTTTGAGCAGCTTCAGGTGGTCGCCGTAGGGCGCGTAACGAAGCTTGATGTCGATCGTGTTGGATTTCGTCAGCACGCTCTTGAGGTGTGAAAAGGTTTCGAAGCTCTTTTCCCCATGGTAGCTGCCCATTCCGCTGTCGCCCACGCCGCCGAACGGCAGCGATGTCGTCGCAAGATGCACCATGGTGTCGTTGATGCAGCCGCCGCCGAACGAGATGTTTTCGATCATCCTCCTCTGGTTTGCCTTGCTGCCTGAGAAAAGGTAAAACGCGAGCGGCTTCGGGTGGCTGCCCACCATGTCGATCACCTCGTCGGGCTCGTCGAATTCCAGCACCGGCAGGACGGGGCCGAAGATTTCCTGCTGCATGGCGGGATCCTGCCAGGTGATATTATCGAGAAGCACGGGCGCGATCTTGAGGGCCTTTTCGTCGCTGCGCCCACCTTCGATCATTTTTTCGGGCGAGACGAGCCCCAAAACGCGGTTGAAATGCTTTGCATTGATGATTTTGGGGTAATCGGGGTTTGCGCACGGGTCGTCGCCGAAAAGCTCACGGATGGCCTCCTTCATGTAGCCGAGCAGCTCCTTTTTTACGTCCTTCTGCACCAGCAGATAATCGGGCGCGACGCAGGTCTGCCGCGCGTTGAGCAGCTTGCCCCACATGATACGCTTGGCGGCGAGCTTGAGATTCGCGTCTTTGAGCACGATGCACGGGCTCTTGCCGCCGAGCTCGAGCGTGACCGGCGTAAGATTGTGCGACGCAGCCTCCATGACCACCTTGCCCACCGCGACGCTGCCTGTGAAGAAGATATAATCGAAATTGTAGCCGAGAAGCTCTTTGTTTGCCTCGCGCCCGCCCTCAATGACGGCGACATGGCCTTCGTCGAAGTTCTCCGATATGAGCTTCGCGATCACGGACGAGGTGGCGGGGGAATAGGCCGAGGGCTTGATGATCGTGCAGTTCCCGGCGGCCAGCGAGCCCACGAGCGGCACCATCGTGAGGTTAAACGGGTAGTTCCACGGTGACATGATCAGAGAAACGCCGTAGGGCTCGGGCAGGATGAGCCCCGAGGACGGGAAATGCACAAGCGGCGTACCCACATGCCTCGGCTTTGCCCATTTCGCAAGATGCCCGATCGCATAGCCGAGCTCGTCAAGGACAATGCCGATCTCGGCCGCGTAGGATTCAAACGGCGCCTTGCTCAGGTCTTTGTTGAGCGCCCGGGCGATGTCATCCTGATTTTTTATGACCGCCTCCCTGAGCCGCCTGAGGCTGTCAAGCCGGAATGAAACCGACCTCGTCGCGCCGCTGTGATAAAACTCGCGCTGCTTTTCAATGATGTGCTGTATGTCCGCCATTTGCGTATTTCCTCCTTATGCCCGGTTGAATTCGGGATATTCCGGCTGCGCCGGGGCCTGCCTGACGCTTATGCGCCCTTTGCGAAGGCGCCCACCGTGAGCAGGAAATCGCCCACGTCGAGCCCGACCTCGGGCGCGCCGTCTAGCACGAGGCGCTGCGTGACCTGAGCTTCGATCATATCGTCGATGCCGAGCAGGGTGCCAAGCGCGTCTTTAAAGCTCCTGAACCGCATCGTGAAAAACGGTACGGAGCGCGCATATTTGCCGCGCCCCACCTTGCTGTTGCCGGCCTTCACGCGCAGATAGGTCGCCACCTCGGGGTGGCCCGTGACTTCAAACGAAAACGCCCTGTCTGGCTGGACGGCGCACCAGTCGCTGATCCTTTTGAAACCCGTCTTGTTGAGCTGGCTGATCCCGGCGGGCAACAGATAAAAATACATCTTCACAAGCAGGGCCTGCAGGGCTTCGTCCTCGGGCGGCTTTGTCAGCCCGAGCAGCGAGGCCATCTTCATCAGCGTTTTCATAAACGCCAGCAGCTTGCCGGGCTTTGTGAGCCCGGATATCTTCGGCAGCTTCTTGGTCTTGTTCTGAAAGTAGGCGTTGAGATGCGGGATCGAGGAAAACTCGAGCTCCACGTCGGGCTTCGTCTCGCAGACGCCGGTTTTTACCGTCCAGTTTCCGTTGTCGATGATAAAATGCGTTCCCACCTTGCCGTCCTCCGATTTCGCAGAGATTTGGCACAGGGCGCTTTTCCCCTTCCAGAGCTTCTTGATTTCGGGCAGGTCTTCGGCCACGGTTTTCAGGTTGGGAAGGACGGCGTTGAGAAAAATCCGGATTGCATAGCGGTCGTTATCAGCGATTGCCATCGGTCACACCTCGTCTTCCCAGTTTTCTTTTTCCTCGAAGACCTTTCCGATCAGCTCGCGCGCGGCTTTGAGGATGCCGTTGTCGTCATAGCCGAAATACGCCATGATGTCCTCCTGAAGCCCCACGGGAGCGAACGTATCGGGGATGCCGAGCTTGAGGAACGCGCACCCCATGCCGCTTGAGGCAATGACGTCCGCCACCGCGCTGCCGAGCCCGCCGACAATGTTGTGATCCTCCACGGTGATGATCCTGCGGGTATCCTTCACCGCCTTGAGCACGGCCTCGGTGTCGAGCGGCTTGATCGTATGCATGTTGAGCACGCGCGCGTGGATGCCGTCGGATTTTTCGAGGATCTTCGCCGCCTCGCGCGCGCGGAATACGGTCGCGCCGCACGCGATGATCGTCATGTCGCTGCCCTCGTGCATCGTTATTGCGCGCCCCAGCTCAAAATCGTAGTCGGTGGAGTCATAGACGGGCTTGTCATAGCCACGGTTGATGCGGATATAAACGGGGCCTTTGTGTTCATAAGCCGCCGTGAGCGCCTTGACGGTTTCCAGCCCGTCGGCGGGGCAGACGACGGTGAGATTGGCCATCGTGCGCATGATGCCGAGATCTTCCGTGCAGTGGTGCGTGGTGCCCGCCGTGCCGAACGACACGCCCGCATGCGTGGCAATCACCTTCACATTGAGGTTCTGGTAGCAGATGTCGGTGCGGATCTGCTCGCCCGCGCGCATACTCGCAAACGTCGCGAAGGTGGAAACGAACGGAACGAGCCCGCTCAGCGCCATGCCCGCGGCCACGCCGAACATATTCTGCTCGGCGATGCCCATGTTGTAGAGCCTCCCGGGCAGCTTTTCCTCGAGCACGCCGATCTTCGTCGATTTCGCAAGGTCGGCCGTGAGCCCGACAATCTCGGGATGCTTCTGCGCGAGCTCCGCCAGCGCGTTGCCGTACATTTCGGTGGTCGCCATATCCTTCGCGTCGATGACGTTAAAAGTTACTCCGCCTGCCATTATTTACCCCTCCTTGCCGCGTGGTATTTCCGGATGGATTCCTTGCTCTTATCCCGGGTATCCTCATTGATCCCGGCGTAATGCCACTTGTAGTTGCCTTCCCATTCGCTGATGCCGCAGGATTTCACCGTGCGGCAGATGATCATCGTGGGCTTGTCGGTCACGGCCAGCGCGCTGTCGATCGCCTCCGAGAGCTTGCGCATGTCGTGGCCATCCACCTCCAGCGTTTGGAAGCCGAACGCCTTCCACTTATCCGCAAACGGCTCGAGCGCCATGACTTCCTCGGTCGCCCCGTCGATGCTGAGCCCGTTGCGGTCGACAAACGCCGTCAGATTGCCCGCCTTGTAGTGCGCGCAGGCCATAGCTGCTTCCCAGACGCTGCCCTCGTCACATTCGCCGTCGCCGAGCACGGTATAGACGTGGTAGTTTCTTCCAGTTGACTTCGCGGCCAGCGCCATCCCCAGCGCGATGGGCAGCCCGTGCCCGAGCGAGCCCGTAGAGGCGTCGAGGCCCTTCACCTTGTTGCGGTCAAGGTGCATGCCGAATTTCGACATGTTGTGGTTAAAGGTTTCGAGCTCTGTGACATCGAAGTAGCCCTTGTCGGCAAAGACCGACGCCAGCGCCACCCCCGCGTGCCCCTTGCTGAGGATAAACCGATCCCTGTCCTCCCAGTCGGGGCGCTGGGGATCCACTTTCATGTACTTGTAGTAGAGGATGGTGAGAATGTCGAGGACACTCAGGGCACCGCCGACATGCGCGCTGCCCGCCCAAAACGAAGTATCCATTGTGAGCAGCCGCAGATCCCGTGCCTTGTCTTCCAGTCTGAAAAATTCGTCTTCTGTCAGAGGCATGATTCCATCTCCCTTTCTTTATTTCAGAGTTTCTACAGGTATCCGGGTTGAACGATGAGGCGGCTCCTCGCCGCCGAAAACGCAGTTTGGACGGCGGCGTCCTTGCGGGCGCCTTTGTTATACTGTTTTCTTATTAATCGGTAGA
>JARLHS010000105.1 GCA_031292115.1 Clostridia bacterium
CCCGAAATTTTCAAGCTGCTTTTTGATATGACCAGCATGTCGTTGTGGAAGGCTTCGTTCAACGACCAGCTGCGCGACATGTTTTCCGATCTTTCCAGCGTGATCGAAACCGAGATTTCCAACGTTCCGCCGTCCGAGGCGAATGTGGACGGCTATTCACCGAAGGTACTGGCGCGCAGAGTCGTCAGCGCGCTATTCGGCACGGCCATGCAGGCGGTGCTTGATCCCGACGAAAAGAACGTGAGAGCCTCTCTCAGCGCACTGCAAATTTCATTCGAATAGCCTCCATGCCCCACGTGGGCATTTACCCCGATTAATTCGGACGTATGTACATATTCCAAAGGAATTCACGATAGGGAAGGGACCACGCGTCATGACTTTTTCCGATGCCGCCGTCTATTTTGCCCTATACGCGTTCAGCGGCTGGGCTCTCGAGACCGTTTATGCAAGCGTTTCGGCGCGAGCCTTTGTCAACAGGGGCTTCCTGCACGGGTGTTTCTGCCCTGTTTACGGCTTCGGCGCATTGGCCGCACTCGGGGCCTTCAGCCTTACGGGGGATTTTTTCGGCCGCGGCAGCATGGCGTCGCTTGCGGCGGGCGTCTTATTCTCTTCGGCGTTCTTTACGGCGCTGGAGCTTGCAACGGGCTTCGTGATGGAGCGGCTCTTTAAAAAGCGCTATTGGGATTACAGCGCTCTTCCGCTGAATTTTCACGGGTATATCTGCATGAGCTATTCGCTGCTGTGGGGCGTGTTCGGGCTCGTCATGGCGCGACTTTTGCATCCGGCCGTCGCGGGCGCGGTCGCAGGGATACCGGCTAAGGCAAAAAGCCTCGCCGCGGCAGCCGTTATCGCCTGTCTCCTGACGGATGCGGCGGTATCCGGCCTGCGCACGCTGGGCGTGAAGCCGCGGGAATTCAGACCGCAGCGGCTTTTCCCCGCAGGCGGGGCGATGGCTCTTTCTCTCAAAAGGGGCATGACTTTTCCCATGGCATTTTCAGTCGCCGGGCGCACGCGGCGCGTTAAAACGGGCTTCCATGCCGCTTTTAAGGCGATTCGGGTGAATATCGGCCTCAGGACACGCATAAAATGACCTGATGAATGAGAATAAACCGCATCACTGTTTTACTTCACAGTCAAAAGGAAGCGCACACATGAAAAACCCCGGGACAACGGATGCCGAGTACCGCGATTGCATCCATGAGCTGATAAAAAATCCAACCGTTGATTCCATGAAACAATTTATGCAGCACGGCGAAACCTCGTGTTATGAGCATTGCGCTTTGGTTTCCTATTACAGCTACCGCCTCTGCCGCCGCCTCAGGCTCGACTCCCGCTCGGCGGCCCGCGCGGGCATGCTGCACGATCTCTTTCTTTACGACTGGCATGACGGCACGCCTTATCGCGGCCTTCACGGGTATCACCACGCCCGCGTCGCACTTTTCAATGCCGAAAAGTGCTTCGAGCTTAACCCAATGGAGCGCGATATCATCCAAAAGCACATGTGGCCGCTGACAGCCGTGCCACCCCGGTATCGCGAATCGCTCATCGTTTCGTGCGTGGACAAATACTGTACGTTTGTCGAAACCGCGCGGCTGCGCAGGTTTCTGAGCTTCGACGGCAGACCGGGGTAGCACAGCCTCGACTCCGAGCCGTTAAATTCCGGCGACTATATAATAATGAAACGCCGAAAGGCGATTGGGAGGAACCTCTATGCAGGCCGGCAAGCAAGCGGTAAAGGTATTGACAAGGCGCACGGTACACTATCTCGAGAAGGATCCCGAGAAAAATTTCGGAAAGCTGCTGAAAGCCGCAAAGGTTATGGTAAAGATCAAAGCCCCGTGCCATCTGAACGCGGTCAAAGACTTTCAGCGTATGTGGGAGGATCAGACCAACCCGTGGCATTCGTATTTTTCGCGGTATCTGACCTGGCTCAATGAAAAGCAGCGCGTGAAGGTCGCTACGAATTTTCTCATCAACGGAAGCGTCGTCGGCTACACCAAGCAGCTTAGGGAAGCCGAGGAGCTCGGCTGCAACATCCCGTGGGCCATCCTGATGGATCCGACAAGCGCCTGCAACCTCAAATGCACCGGCTGCTGGGCCGCCGAATATGAAAAGCAGGACAACCTGACGTTTGAAGAGATGGACGATATCGTCCGTCAGGGCCGGGAGCTGGGTTGCTTCTTCTACATCTTCCCGGGCGGAGAGCCGCTGATCCGAAAGAAGGATCTCATCCGCCTTTGTGAAAAGAACGACGACTGCGCGTTTGCCGCCTTCACAAACGGCACGCTCATCGACGAAGCGTTTGCGGCAGAGCTCAGGCGCGTGGGAAATTTTGTTCCCATCCTCAGCATCGAGGGTTTCGAGGAGGTCACCGACATGCGGCGCGGCGCGGGCACCTTCCAAAAGGTCGTGCGGGCGATGGATATCCTCAGGGAAAACCGGCTCGCGTTCGGCTTCTCCTGCTGCTATCACAGCAAGAACACCGACGTGGTCAGCAACGATGAATTCATTGATTTCATGATCGAAAAGGGCGCGTGGTTCGGCTGGTATTTTACATTTATCCCCGTCGGCAGCGACGCCCCGCTCGATCTGATCGTCACCCCCGAACAGCGCGAGCACATGTATCGCCGCATCAATGAAATCCGTGCGAAAAAGCCGATCTTCGTGCTCGATTTCTGGAACGACGGCCAGTACTGCGGCGGCTGCATCGCCGGAGGCAGGCGGTATTTCCACATCAACGCCTCCGGGGACGCCGAGCCCTGCGCGTTCATCCACTATTCCGACAGCAGCATCCGCGAAAAGCCGATCCTCGACATCCTCAAATCCCCGCTTTTTATGGCCTACCACCATGGTCAGCCGTTTAACGAAAACATGCTGCGCCCCTGCCCGCTGCTCGACAACCCCGACAGGCTGCGCGCCATGGTGCAGTCGAGCGGCGCACACTCCACACAGCCGCTCGACCCCGAGAAGGTGGAAGATCTCACCTCAAAATGTGCCTCTCCTTCGCAGAAATGGGCCAGGACGGCCGACCGTATCTGGTATGACGAGCTGAGCCACAGCGGCGAAGAGCGAAGCGCCTCAAAGGCATCCTGCGAAGCGGGCGGCGCACAAGGGCCCTGTGAGGGCTGCGCAGGCTGCGGCGCCGTGCCGGAAAAGGCCGGGGGTTCCGCTGGCAGGGTAAATTAAAGGCATTCTCAATTGCTGTGACACAAACGAGAGGGGCTCCGGAATTTATATTCCGGAGCCCCTCTCAGGCTGTAGACAAAAGCTCAAATTGATAGTGCGAAGCGATTTAAACAGGTTGCGCAGGCGGACATGCGCCGCCGCAGCAACACCTCTCATTGCGGCCTGCGGTGAGCGGACCGCAATGCTTGGGGGTTTCTCAAAGGGGGACGGCTGCGGCGAGTATGGATACGAGCCGCAAGAAGTCCCCCTTTTACAGCTCCAAATTAAAGCCCGCTTTTAAGCAGCTGCACCATATCGGTTTTTTCCCAGCTGACGCCGAGATCCTCCCGGCCGAGATGGCCGTAGGCGGCAAGCTGGCGATAGATCGGCCTGCGCAGGTCGAGCCGGCGGATGATGGCGGCGGGGCGCAGATCAAAACGCTCTGTGACCAGCTGCTCGATGACAGTCTCATCGATGCGGTTGGTACCGAAGGTATCCACCATCACGGAAACAGGGCGTGCCACACCGATGGCATAGGCGATCTGCAGCTCGCATTTATCGGCGAGACCTGCCGCGACAATATTCTTTGCCGCATGGCGGGCGGCGTAGGCCGCGGAACGGTCGACCTTCGTCGGGTCTTTGCCCGAGAAGCAGCCGCCGCCGTGGCGCGCGTAGCCGCCGTAGGTATCCACGATGATCTTGCGCCCCGTCAGGCCGGAATCACCCGCCGGGCCGCCCACGACGAAGCGCCCCGTGGGGTTGACAAAATACTTGGTCGCGCCGTCAAGCAGATTGGCCGGGATGACCGGCTTGATCACCTGCTCGATGATATCGGCCCGGATCTGCGAAAGCTCCACATCGGGGCTGTGCTGCGAGGAAATGACGATCGTGTCGACGCGCACGGGCCGACCGTCGTCGTATTCCACCGTGACCTGCGTCTTGCCGTCCGGGCGCAGATAGGGAAGCAAGCCCGACTTTCTCACCTGAGTAAGCCGGCGCGCAAGCTTGTGCGCCAGTGAAATCGGCATCGGCATCAGCTCGGGCGTTTCGTTGCACGCGTAGCCGAACATCATGCCCTGGTCGCCCGCGCCGGTGGAAGCGGCTTCCACTTCCGCGCCCTCCTTGGCCTCAAGCGCCTTATCGACGCCGAGCGCGATATCGGCCGACTGCTCGTCGATCGAGGTGACCACCGCGCAGGTGTCGCAGTCAAAGCCGTATTTTGCCCTGTCGTAACCGATTTCGCGTATGGTTTCACGCGCGAGCCGCGGAATGTCAACATAGCAGCCCGTCGTGATCTCGCCCATGATAAACACGAAGCCGGTTGTCACGGCGGTTTCACAAGCCACGCGCCCCATCGGATCCTGCGCCATGATGGCGTCGAGCACGGCGTCGGAGATCTGGTCGCAGATTTTGTCCGGATGCCCTTCCGTAACGGACTCGGACGTAAAGAATCTTTTCATCGTTCATTCATCCTTTCAGAATGCCTACCTTACCGGGCGCAGACAAAAATGCCCTCCGGAAATACAACCGAAGAGCTGTGTTTCCTCATCTTTGCGTTATAAACGCAGGAATTGGCACCTTGCACCATGCAGGTTGCCGGGCTTCATAGGGCCTTTCCCTCTGCCACTCTTGATAAGGTTTGTATTTTATTGTGCTTATTATTATATCAGATTTTTGCGTTTTGTCAATGTCAATTTGAGTTTTCAGGTCGGTTTTTTTCGGCCGGGCGCATTGTCATTTTGCATACTTGAGTGTTTTCATCGCGTCCGAGAGCGTCTTGGAAAGCGAAACGTCGTGGTAGCGTGAAATGCGCATCAGGCAGTAAAGCCCGTCGGGATTACGGTCGATGAGGTTAATGCCGTATTTGCACGAAAGGCTGGCGAGGAACCCGAGCTTTTTAATGATGGCCAGCGAATCGCTGCTGACATTGCCATACGGGTAAGTGAAGGTATTCGGAACGGTGCCGAGGTTGTCGGAAATCTCCTGCTGGCAGCGCATCAGGTCGTCGGTGAGCGCCTTTTCGTAATGCTCTTCCGATTCGCCGGCATTTTTCGCGCAGCCGTACCGTTTGTAGGTGATCGTGTGCATGTTGTAGGTGTGATTCTGGATCTCGAAGCACCCGGAGCGCGCCATTTCGGCAAGCTGATCCCATGTGGCATGCGAATAATCCAGGTTTTTATCGGGCACCCGTGTGAAATCGTCGGCGTTCTTGCCGATAACCGAGAGCACGGCCGTCATATGGTATTTCTTCAGCAGCGGGAACGCATAGGCATAGTTATTGAGATAGCCGTCGTCAAACGTGAGAATGATCGGCTTTTCCGGCAGCGGCATATCGTCATAGACATAATGGATCAGGTCGGTCATGGAGATGGTGGTATAACCGTTGCGCTGTAAGTACCTCAGATCGCTCTCAAATTCATACGGCGAAATGGCCATTCTGTTGTTATTATAGGCTCTGATCTCGTGATACATGATAATCGGCAGGCGGATTCTTTCATCCACCGGGGCGATGGCCTGCGTGTGCCTGCTTCCAAAGGCAAGAGCGGAGCAGAGCAGCAAAACCGCGAGCAAAACCGCGGCGGCAATTTTGTAATGAAGCCGGATAACCATCGAGAGATCCCCTTTCGAAAAATTGTATGCCTTCCTCACGGCATTTAGACTTGCGCCGCGCACTTTCCGCATCCATGCATTGTTCATGATTTGTTTACACTTTTCAATACGCGGCGCAACGGGAAAACCGAAAAAAATGGTTATACTGAAACTGTGACGACAGGTAGCCGCCTGTCGTCATAAATTCTGCAGAAAGGATGCCGACAGCATGAAAAATATGAATAAAATGGCGGCGGCGGCCGTCAGCCTTATTTTCGCAATTGGCGCGACCACTGCTTCCGCAGCCGCTGCGGGCACCGCGGCGACCGCCGGCACATCCGGCAGCACGGTTTATTCCCAGAGCGGGCCGCGGGAGCACGGCGATTGCCACAGGGGGCATCACGGAGCAGGCGGGATGAATCAGCTCGCCAAGCTCACGGGCATGTCCATTAAGGATCTCACGGCAAAATATCCCCAGCAGACTTCATGGCAGATTGCGCTCAAGCTCGGCAAACTCAGCGCACTCAAGAGCGCGGTGCTTGCCGAACAAAAGGCGATATTCGATAAAATGGCCTCCGATGGCATGATCACCGCCGACGACAGCAAAAAGATGTACGCCGACCTCGAGAAGAGGGTGGCGGCCATCGATGGTAAGAATACCGTCATTCTGGGGCGCCCTGGCTATATGCCGCAGTTCAGCGGTGAAAGGAGCGGCCGCGGCGAAGCGCCGCACGCCTCTTCCGAGCCTGCCGCATAGCGCCAAGCAGGATTTCGGCTCATAACGGCTGGCAGCCGCCGGAGTAATCCGACGGCTGCCGTTTTATATTTTATCTTCAATATTAAACGTGTGATCAATTATACTTATTTAAAATTAAAAATTCCCAATGTTTTTGCCTGATATTAAATATTCAGGAACTTCAACATCTTTAGCTAACGGGTGATTCGCAAGAAATAACCTGATTGCTCTTATGGCATCATAGGTAATATCCATCAAATCTGCCTGTCTTTGATATAAACTAATATCATATTGATTTGCAACAATTTCATGAGCGGGCTGTTGACGCATTTTTCTTAAATTCCGTAAAGGGTTAATGATTTGTTTCGATATGTCTTCTGGTGTTCTAATGTTTTGCTTTAGCCATTCTTCAAGCATTACTAAACTACTTTTATTATTACCAGTATCATCGTTCCTTTTGACCTTTTTAACATATGGTGCATCAACTTGGAAAGTCTTATAAGATATATTATTTACTGTTATTTTTTCTAAAACCAAAACAAAATCATCAAAGTTTTTAAGCGTAGGAAATAAAATATTTCTATATCCTTCTGGTTTTTCTGTATAGTGTGTACTAAATGTATGACAAAATAAAGGCGGTATCCCTATAGCTGTACATTGTTTATTAATAATATTTATCTCTTCAAGTAAAGCATCAAAAATCCAAACCTTTGTAACCCACTTTCCTAAAATAAGATTATCAATAAACCCAGAGGCAACACAATAGTCATTTTGGTTCGAATGCAAAAAGCTTTGCCAGCGCAATTGTTTTTTGGGAGGAAGCTTTGCTAAATCACATATAAAAACACCTATTGCTCTTTCAATTCTATCTGAACTCTTTTTGTATGCCATTCCAAAATCCTTTATATAATCATTTTCCACGATATCTTCGTCACAATATTGATTTTTTGGATATATCTGGCCCCTATAGCCATAATCAACAATACGGTATTTTGGATTGCTAGCATATGTATCCAATATATTAATATCAAAATAGAGAATTTTAAATTGTTCAGAACCTCGTAGCATTATTGACGTAAAAGGTTTTTGTGCATCAATTTCAACATTTGCAAGAGCCTTTTTTGTAGGATAAAGAACAGAGTAAAGTTTATTATTTGATATGTATTTTTTTTGAGTCTCTAGAGGAGTATCAATACTAAATGATTTAATGTGAGGATTTATTCCATCTGCATCATTTAAAACCTCGATCAAATTATCATCAATCAAATCACACAATACATTATAGCCATAATTTTTCATGTTATAAATCGGAAGTCCATTAAAATCTCTTGAGTTAATATAATAATCAATAACCTCTTTTATCACAGTATCCTTTTTATTCATATAATATACCTCATTCTTCCTACCTCCTAATTGTAACAATGTTTCTACTTGTTTCAACAAGGATAAGAAAAAGTAATAGATGCGATAAAGCTATTATTATCCGTGCAATAAAATATTCCGTTTTTATTATACCATATGCTTAGATATTTTCCATGAAAATATAAACAATTAATGTGTTTTGTAGTATAAAAGTTACGATTAAGCGGCTTGATGAATTCAAATCATCAAGCCGCTTTTAAAAGGCCCCTAACTTTATAACTTGAATGTATGCTTCCTGCCTACACGTTAAACCGGAACAGCACCACGTCGCCGTCCTGCATCACATATTCCTTACCCTCGCTGCGCACAAGGCCTTTTTCCTTTGCGGCGGGTATGCCGCCGCAGGCGATAAGGTCGGTGTAGGCGACGACCTCCGCGCGGATAAAGCCGCGTTCGAAGTCGGAGTGGATCTTCCCGGCGGCCTGCGGCGCCCTGGTGCCCTTTGTGATCGTCCACGCGCGCACCTCGGGCTGCCCCGCCGTGAGATAGGAAATCAGGCCCAGCAGGCTGTAGCCCGCCTTCACAAGCCGGTCGAGCCCCGATTCTTCAAGGCCGAGGTCGGCGAGAAACAGCGACTTTTCCTCGGGCTCCAGGCCCGCGAGCTCCTCCTCAAGCCTTGCACAGATGGGGATGACGCCCGCGCCCTCCGCGTCGGCCCGCGCTTTGAGGCTGCGGTAATGTACATTTTGCTCGAATCCGCCCTTGAAATCCGCTTCGCTCATGTTCGCGGCATAAATCACGGGTTTATCCGACAGCAGTGAAAAAGTCGAGAGCAGGGCGGCCTCTTCGGCGGTGCACTCGACCGTCCTCGCGGGGCGGCCCTGCTCAAGGGCGGCCCGCACACGCTCGAGCAGGTCGATTTCACGCTCGTATTTCGCGTCGCCTTTGAGCGCTTTGCGCGCCTTGTCGAGCCTGCGGTCGGCAATTTCCAGATCGGAAAGAATGAGCTCGAGGTCAACCGTTTCGGCATCCCGGATCGGGTCGATGCTGCCTTCCACGTGGATGACGTCGGTATCCTCAAAGCAGCGCACGACATGTACCACCGCATCCACTTCGCGGATATGCGAGAGAAATTTATTCCCGAGCCCCTCGCCCTTTGAAGCGCCGCGCACAAGCCCCGCGATATCGACGAATTCCACCACCGCGGGCGTCACCTTCACGGGGTGGTACATGCGCGCGAGCACGTCGAGCCGCCCATCGGGCACGGATACCACGCCCACATTGGGCTCGATGGTGCAGAAGGGATAATTGGCCGCCTGCGCGCCGGCATTCGTGATCGCATTAAAAAGCGTACTTTTGCCCACGTTGGGCAGCCCTACAATTCCAAGCTTCATATTGTTTCTCCCTTAACCGATAGTTTGCTTCTTATCATGTTATTCGATAGATATTCGACGCGACGGCGTCAGACTTCGACGATGTTTGTCACGATGCCCGCACCCGTGATGTCGATCACGCCGTAGGTGGGGCCGCCGCTCTTCGGATGGCCGAGGCTGCCCGGATTCATAAGATAAAGACCGTCTTCATATGATGTAACGGGAATATGTGTGTGCCCGAAGAGCGCAATGTCGGCGCCGCAGGAGCGCGCGTTGCGTATCAGCTCGCCAAGCCCGTATTTGACGTGGTAAAGGTGGCCGTGCGTGTAAAAGATGGTCTTGCCGCAGACCTCGACGATGCCCTGCAGCGGCAGCTGAGAACAAAAATCGCTGTTGCCGGCGACGGTGAGAAATTTCTTTTCGGGGAAAAGCTCCGCGATCTCCCCGGCTTCGCGCTCACAGTCACCCAGATGAATAAAAAGCTCCGCGGCAGGCTGCGCGAGCACAACCTGCTCGAATGCGCTGGCATCACGATGCGTATCGGAAACGACGACGATCCTCATTCGGCACACCCTTTTTTACGATTCTCCCATTCATGCAGAAAGCCCCGTGTCCTGCATGCCCGCCGCTTTGCCGCGGGGAACGGCACAAGACGCTGTCAGGAATATATTAATACAAAGTAATCGCTTAGTCAAATGCGGCATACAATAAATTGATCTGTTTTTTGCTCAACCTGAAAGAACGAGGGGATCACTATGCCAAAACAATCGGATTTTTCACCCGAGGCGGTCAATGCCATGCTGAAGATGGCCAGCTCGAAGCTCGGTATGACGCCCGAGCAGCTCAAGGCGACCCTGACGGACCCGAAAAAGGCAAACGAGCTGCTTGATTCGGTCAATAAAAAAAGCGGCAGCCACATAAAGCCGTCGGCAAACAATGAAAGAACGCTCGAAGATCTGCTGAACAGCAATCCGCAGGCGAAAAAGCTGATCAGCGAGCTCCTGGGGGAAAAGAAAGATGGATGACCTGACCAGCAAGCTGAACGAGATATTTTCCAGCCCCGAGGGCATGGAAAAGATCAAAACGCTCGTCGGCATGCTGTCGTCATCGGGCGGCGGCGAGGGCGCGAAGCCCGAGGAGCCGCCGCCTGATGATGGGGGTGGCTTCAATATCGACCCCTCGATGCTGCTTACCATCAAGCGTGCCTTCGACGCGATGAAGGGCGGCGACCCGCGCATCGATCTGCTGCTCGCGCTCAAGCCAAACCTGAGTGAAGACCGGCGCAAAAAGGTGGATGAGGCGATCCAGATCATGCGGCTGATCAATATCATGCCTCTGCTGCGCGAGCAGGGGTTTCTGCGGGGTGACGAATAGTGGCCGGCAGGGTACCTCAGAACGAGGATGATTTTTTACAGATGCAGCAGGAGGCCATCCACCGCGTGCGGGAAATGCAGCAGCGCGCGCGCAGAGCCCTCGAAGACTCCGGCATACAGATAGAGCAGCC
>JARLHS010000106.1 GCA_031292115.1 Clostridia bacterium
ATGCCGGCCTTGTCGTCGGCACCCAGAAGTGTCGTGCCGTCGGTGACAATCAGATCCTGCCCGACGTAATTCGCAAGGCTTTCAAAGATTGAGGGGCGCATGACGATCTGCTTGTCCGGATTCAGGGTAATGTCGCCGCCGTCGTATTTTTCCACAATGCGCGGCCGTATGTCTTTACCACTCGCAGAGAAGCTGGTATCCATATGTGCGATCAGCCCGAGCACCGGCAATTTCTCTTCGCAGTTTGCCTCGAGCGTGCCGTAAACATAGCCGAAGGCATCCATATGCGCGTCCATAAGCCCCAGCGCCCGCATTTCCCGCACAAGAGCGGCCGCAAACTCTTTTTGGCGCGGCGTGCTCGGGCAGGCTGCTTCGCCCGCGTTTTCATCCGAGGTCGTGTCCAATTTCACATATTCAAGCAGGCGTTCATAAGCCCTCATGAGAACAGCTCCTTTTTGTTCATTCTATCGTGTCACGCCCCGGCCGCCAACGATGCTCATTCGGAAAAATGATCCTCAAGCCAGTGCGCGACGCCGTCTTCATCGTTCGATTTTATAATGGATGTTGCGACTCCCTTGAGCTCATCGACCGCATTGCCCACCGCATAACATTCGTCGGAAGCGGCAAACATCGGGATATCGTTGACTGCATCGCCAAAGGTTACAACCCTGTCGCACTGCAATATTTCCTTGAGCAGTCGGACAGCATTTGCTTTGGTCGCCTTTCGCGGCATAATCTCGCACCAGTATTCTTCACGATATAACTCCTGCTGAAGGGTGCAGGTATATCGGGCGTCGCACCGGAATCTTTCATAGACCGGCAGGAGCTCTGAGCGGCTTCCGATGCAGGTGAAATAAAAGGCTTCGCCGTCGTATAGATCGGATATGTCCGGTACGCTTCTTAATCGCCTGTCGCCGTTGCGTAAACGGAGATAGTGCAGCATCCCCTCGTCTTCACTGCCTGCGAGCCATGAAACACGCTCGAGGCCGTCAACAAAGGCGTACACGAGCGGAAAAATGCCCGTGCCTTTCAAAAATCGCATGACGTCATTTTTTTCATCTGCAGCAAAGCCGATCGCGGATAAAACTGTGCCGGTTTTCGGATTTCGGATAAAAGCGCCGTTGTAGACGGCAACCGGCATATCGGTTGCCAATCCTGCGGTCACGACCGACGCGGATGGCAGGGAACGAGCGGTCGCATAAGAAAAGCAGTGGCCACGGTCGATCAGTCCATTGATGGCCTTGACGGTAAAAAGCGACAGCCTGTCCCGGCTGTTTAACAGAGTCCCGTCCAAATCGGTTATATACAGTGTTTTCATCGTCTCCCCGATTTATCCAAGCATCATAAACCCGATCGCAATCAGTGTCTGCCCCGCGATATAGGTGACCATCACCATGACGGCGCGCCATTTGCGATGACGGACGAAAAGCTCGTATGAGAGCATGGAATCGGACGCGACAAAGAGCAGTGCGCCCGTGAAGCAAACGCCGGCCCACGCAGCGCCTGTGGCCAGAAGCCGCAGCAACGAAGAAAAGAACATTGTCAGGCCCACCAGAAGGTACGCGATGATCGCTGCGCGCTGGCTCTTGACATAGGGGCTCAGCTTTCGGTAGAGAATGACGCCGAAAAACACCGGCACAACGGCCAGAAGCAGGGCCCACGCAGGGAGCGCGGCAAACGGAAGCTGCCATAGGAGTGCGAGAATGTAGAAGATATGCCCCAGCAGGAATGAAAACAGCCCCAGCATAAAGAACGTGCCGGTGCCCAACAGGAACACATCGCCTGCGAAGCCGGCCAGGAGCGCCGCAGCCGGAAGAAGCGCCGGGCTTTTGGCGCACAGCACGTAAGACAGCAGCAGCAACGGCATCAGTAGAGGTTTTGTCGATCGTTCCAGGTGCGAAGCGGAAATGCCGATCGATACGCAGTGCATCGTGGAGACGGCAACGAAGACGGCGAATATCGCAAGGCCCGCGGATGCCGTCGCGGCGGCCATAAACCCCGGAAATGCGGTGGCCGCCGCGGTCTTAAAAAGCATGGACTCCATCCCCCTTCAAAATAAGGAGCGAGGCGAAGCGACGACCGCGCCGCCCCTATTGTATTCCGGTGCTTTTCAGTTTTTGCACAGTGCGTTGGATGCAGTGAAAAAGTCGCCCGTGCTCCCGGCAGGCTGCCGCAAAGATATCAACTGCGTGTTTTTTTGAAGACCAACGCAAGAAACAGCAGGATCGCGACGAAGATCAGCAGGCCCGCGGCGACAAGGGGAAAATTCACGCCTGACGTATCGGTCGCAGGCAGCGCCGCCGTCTTTTCCACTGGCGTTACTTCACTCTGCGTACTCTGCGCAGTGCTGGAAACGGCCGGCTGCGCCTTGACAGCGGCCGCCTCCAGGCGGCCGCTGCTGCCATAGCAATAATCGAGCAGGGATATGGTGTCGGTATAGACGGTGCTGGCATTGCTGCTTTTGAGTACCACGCAGATGAGTGTAATGCCGTTTCTCTTCGCGGCGGTTACAAGCGTGTGGCCGGACATCGTTTCCCACCCTGTCTTGCCCGCGATCACGCCGCTGTAGTAGTATTTGCTATCCGGCCTCATCATCTTTTGTAGGGTTTCAAATTTCCGATCCTGTACATGTGTGTTTGTGGGGGGAAGATCATAGGAAAACGCGCTGAAATATTTTATCAGCTCGGGCATCTGCAGCGCATGCCTTGTGATCACCGCCAGATCATACGCACTTGTCACGTTATTTTCGTCCGGCAGGCCGTCGGGATTGGAAAAGTGGGTGTCCAACGCGCCGAGCGCGGCTGCCCGGCTGTTCATAAGGCTGACGAAATGCTGCACCGTGCCCCCGTTGTGTTCTGCCAGCGCCAGAGCCGCGTCGTTGGCCGAGGCAAGGAACATGGCATAAAGCGCCTCTTGCTGTGTGATCTGCTCCCCCAGAGCCAGGGCAATGTTGGCGTTTGCCTTGCTCTCGCAGGCCGTAACAGTCTTGCTGATGGTAATGATATCGCTGGGGCTGCCGTTTTCCACGGCAAGAATCCCCGTCATGATCTTCGTCAGGCTTGCGGGATACATCTGTTGATGCATACTTTTATTGTAAAGCACCAGGCCATTCTGCGCATCCATTACGATTGCCGTCTGTGCCGTGATCTGCGG
>JARLHS010000107.1 GCA_031292115.1 Clostridia bacterium
CGATCGCGGCGTGGTTCATGGCGACGATCTTTTCGCCCTTTTTGCCATAGGAGGCGGTGGCGGCGTCTTTCATAAACTTCACGGCGTCGTCAACCGGGATAATCTTCGCGAGCGCGAAGAAGGCCGCCTGCAGGATCGTATTGATGCGCCCGCCGAGGCCGAGGCCGCGCGCGATGCTGATGCCGTCTATCGTATAGAGCTGAATATCGTTGTGCGCAATGAAGCGCTTGACCCTCGAGGGCAGGTGCGCCTCAAGCTCCTTGTCGTCCCACTGGCAGTTGAGCAGGAAGATCCCGCCCTTTTTGAGCTCTTCCACCATCTCGTACTTGTCGATGTACGAAGGATTGTGGCAGGCGACAAAATCAGCCTTTGTGACATAGTAGGTGGATTTGATCGGCTGCTTGCCGAAGCGCAGATGCGACATCGTCACGCCGCCGGATTTTTTGGAGTCATAGGCGAAATAGCCCTGCGCGTAAAGGCTGGTGTGGTCGCCGATGATCTTGATGGAATTCTTGTTTGCGCCCACGGTGCCGTCCGAGCCCAGGCCCCAGAATTTGCAGGAGGTCGTCCCCTCCGGAGTGGTGTCGGTATTATCCGTAACCTTGAGCGAAAGGTTTGTCAGGTCGTCTTCGATGCCGATCGTGAAGCGCTTCTTGGGGGAAGCCTCTTCCATATTGGTGTAGACAGCCATGATCTGGCCCGGCGTGGTATCCTTTGAGCCGAGGACGTAGCGGCCGCAGTAAACGGGGATATCGGCAAACTCCGTATCACGCAGTGCGGCGACGATATCGAGGAAGAGCGGCTCGCCGAGGCTGCCGGGCTCCTTCGTGCGGTCGAGCACAGAGATCTTTTTGACGGTCTTGGGCAGCGCTGCCATCAAGTGCTTCACCGAGAAAGGCCTGTAGAGCCTCACCTTGATAAGGCCCACTTTTTTGCCGTGCGCGTTGAGGTAATCAATCGTTTCCTCGGCGGTGTCGCATACCGAGCCCATCGCGATGATAATCTCATCCGCATCCGGCGCGCCGTAGTAGTTGAAAAGCTTGTAGTCGCGGCCCGTGAGGGCGTTGACCTTATTCATATAGCCTTCCACGATTTCAGGCACAGCGTTGTAATAAGGGTTGCTCGCTTCCCTTGCCTGGAAGAAGATATCCGGATTCTGGGCGGTGCCGCGCAGAACGGGGTGCTCCGGGTTGAGCGCACGGGCGCGGAACGCGGCGATCGCGTCGAAATCCGCAAGACCCTTGAGCGTTTCGTAATCCCAGGTTTCGATTTTCTGGACTTCATGCGAGGTGCGGAAGCCGTCGAAGAAATGCAGGAACGGCACGCGTCCGCTGATTGCGGAAAGATGCGCCACCGCGGCGAGATCCATGACCTCCTGCACGTTGCCGGCGCAGAGCATCGCGAAACCGGTCTGGCGGCAGGCGTAAACGTCGGAATGATCCCCGAAAATGGAAAGCGCATGCGATGCCAGAGCACGCGCCGACACATGGACGACGCCCGGAAGCAGCTCGCCCGCGATTTTATAAAGATTGGGGATCATCAGCAGCAGACCCTGCGAAGCCGTAAAGGTCGTTGTGAGCGCACCCGCGCTCAGCGAGCCGTGCACCGCGCCCGAAGCGCCCGCCTCGGACTGCATCTCGACAACCTTGACCTTCTGGCCAAAGATATTGTCTCTGCCATCGGCAGCCCACTTATCCGCGAGCTCAGCCATGACGGACGAAGGGGTAATTGGATAAATTGCGGCAACGTCCGTGAATGCGTAGGCTACATGCGCAGCGGCGGTGTTGCCGTCCATGGTTTTCATTTTTCTTGCCATGGGATAGTCCTCCTTGTAATCTATAGTGTGATCCATTTAGTCCAAAGGTTATGATAGCATTATTATGCCGTAAAGTAAATGATTAAATAGTAAATTCACGTTCTTCTATGTAAATCGGACAAAATTATTCGCGTTTTACGAAAGCCATTGGTTTTGTTGCCCGTGATGCGCAGTCGGCCGACTCTTCCGGCAGATGCCCTGCCCTTCCGCGCCAAAATTTTCAATCGGGTGAAATTCCGATGCGGCCCTCCCAAAAGCACAAAAAAGAGGAGGCGCAGGGCACCGTCGCCCCAAGCCTCCCCCATGATTTCGCCGCAAAGCAATCGCTCCGTTAACGCGGCACACCGAGCAGCACGTAGCCTGTCGGCTTCGCTCCGCAGCGGCGCAGAGCCTCTGCTTCTCCCGCCGCTCCGGAGAGGCGGATCCTCGCATAGCGGAGCACCAGCACGGTGGTATCGGCAAGCGAAGCGAGCTCAAGGCCCTGCGCGCCGCCGGAAACCGCGCCAAGGACGATATAATCCCACTCCGTGCGCAGCTGCTCCAGCAGCTCCCGCATGAGCTTCACCGAAGGAATCGCTCCGCCTTCGGCAGCGCTGAGGCCCGCGCAGGCGACGACGCCGATGCCGCGGCGCTCGTCCTGCCGGATGATTTCCTCTTTCGACGCGGCCCCGCGCAGATATTTGTAAAGTCCGGCGCCCGAGGCGGGCGGCTTCTGTGAAAAATCAAAGAGCAGCGTCCTGAATCCTTCCTGCGCAAGCGCCTGAGCCGACGCGCTGGCGGCTGGGCCCTCTTCCTGCGCGCCCGGCGGCACTGCGAAGGCGATGCAGCCGCTCCTGCCGGCAGCCGCGCGCAGATTGGCGGCAAAAATCCTGTAATCCTCCATGGCGGAAGGGGCCTCTTCGAGCGGCAGCCGCCCCAGCGAAACAAGGCCGCATACGCGGCTGATGACCTGCTCCTTCTTTACCCTGGAGCTGATCGATGAAGCCAGCACAATGATCAGCAGTGCAATCAGAGCCCCGATAAGCCCCCCGAGCATGCCGGTCTTGAAGTAATTCTTTTTATCGGCGCCCGGCGGCGATACGGCCTTGTCGATCACCGTGATCTTCACCGGGATCGTCGCGTCGAGGCGCTTGACACTGGCCCCCACCGCGGCGACGACGGCATTGGTCAGGTTGACGGCGTTTTTGACGCCCCGGCCCGTCACCTGTACCGTCACCATATCGCTGTTGGCCGGGACGGTGGTCGTAACAAACGGGGCAAGCTGTTTTGCCGTGAGAGACATGCCGCAGCGCTTGATGGCATCGTTGAGCACGGTTTCGCTCGTGACAAGGCCGGCGCATGTGAAAACGAGCTCATGCGTCACCGGGTAATCCTCATCCGTGAACTGCGAGGGGGAAGAGACGCTGGCTCCCACAATAAAACTTGCGTTCGCCGTGTATTCGGGCTCCCTTGCATGCAGCGTAAGGCATGAGGCGGCGAACCCCGCCACAAATAACAAAATCAGAAGCCAATAGAGCTTCTTTAATTCACGTACGATATCATGAAGGTCGAGCGTAATATCCACGTAACCATCCTCTCTGCGCATTACGTTATACTATTCTCCCATTAAACAGCGGATTTATTTCCGCCGTTGAATGCCTGCCGCTCTGCGCCCGTAATACGAATTCCCATTAGAAAGAATACCGAATCAAAAATTTGTAGTCTCGGAAAGCAAGACTCCTGCACATTTTTGAAAGGTTTTCTATAAATGATCAGCTTGGAATCTAATTGGAATCGGTATAACAGCGGATCACCGCCGGAATAATACACTTCATTATAAAAGTATTGACACTGTCCGTCAAGAATTATCGCAAAGGCATGAAAATTTGCCGCCTGCCGCAATCCATGATATAATATGAGGGATGTTTCCCCGCTTTTCGCATGGGATTTCCATCAAATTTTCATCACCTGAAGGGGGCTTCCCGCATGTACGAAACCTGGGAAGAGCTTGAGGCCACCTGTATGCAATGCGGCGCCTGCGCGCTTGCGGATACACGCACCCATATTGTTTTCGGCACCGGCAACCGCGCTTCAAGGGTGCTCTTCATCGGAGAAGGCCCGGGTGAGCAGGAAGACCTGCGCGGCATCCCCTTTGTGGGGCGTGCCGGCCAGCTGCTCGACAAGATGCTCGCGGCCGTCGACCTCGACCGAACGAAAATCTACATAGCCAACATCGTCAAATGCCGGCCGCCGCAGAATCGCGACCCGATGCCCGCGGAGCAGGAAGAGTGCATCAACTGGCTGCGCGCGCAGGTGCGGCTGATGAAACCGGCGATCATTGTCTGCCTCGGCAGAATCGCGGGCATGAAGATCATCAAGCCCGACCTCAAGATCACCGCCGAACACGGCATCTGGTATGAAAAGGGCGGCATCCTGATGATGGCGATGCTCCACCCGGCCGCGCTCCTGCGCAACCCGAACAACAAACCCGAGGCGTTCCGCGATTTTCTCAAACTGCGCGACAAGATCACCGAGCTGGGGCTTAATACCGATTCCGATTAGAAAAAATATCTCATCAAACTGTGTAGCCGCCAAAAAGCAAGGCTCCCGCACAATTTTCAAAGATACTCTATAAAGGACTTTTTTGGAATCTGATTGGAATTGGTGTCAGCGGGAGCCCTCCGTCTGCCGATCACGAGGGTGGAGCCCTATGGGAAACCGATATCAACGGCATGATTCCTCTTCGATCGGGACCGAGCAGAACGAAAGCATCGGCAGGTTGGAGACGATGTCCCTCGGCAGCAGGTAAGGCGGGTTGGAGCCGGAGGCGCCGCTGATGACGGCCCGGCCGCGCAGCTCCCGTGCCGGCCGGAGCACAAACGTGTCGTCTTCGATCCGGTAGCTTTCAATCGGCAAAGCGCCGCCCTCATCCCGCAGGTCAAACGGCAGCTCCTGCGCAGTTAGCGCGTAAAAATCCATCCCGCCGGCAGCATGCGCAAAGCGCAGCTCGATACCGCCTTCTTTGCGGCACGCCGAGGCAAGATCGGGCGCAAGGCCGCCCTCCGACCTGTGATAGAGCACATTGAGCGCAAGCGCGGCGAGCCTTTCGCCGAGCCTGACGTTGGCAGAGGAGCTGTTGTGGATAACGTCCGCAAGCGCGAGATCGGCAGCCGGCACAATATAGACGCCTTCAAGCAGGTGCGCGGCCTGGCGCTGCGCCTCGCGCACCATGCCCCAACAGGCGTCGGCCTCCGGGTTGAGGGCTTTGGCCTGTGTGAAACGGTTGAGCTGCACCGTGAGGATCGGCAGCGAGGCGTTGCCCGTATCCTGCCGCAGGCTTTGCACAAACGTCATGAAACGCTCCTGATAGGTTTCGCTGTTGGAGCTGTTTTCGCTGTCCGTACAGCCCTGATACCACAGCACGCCGCGGATTTTGTATTCGATCCCCTCGAGCACGCCGAGCATCATGCGGTAGAGCACGCCGTTCTGCTGCGGATTCCAGGCGCTCAGAGGTGAGCCTCCCAGCGAGGTCTGCACTAGCCCTATGGGCAGGCCGAGCTCGCGTCTGAGCTGCTTTGCGAAGCTGAGGTACGGCGAGCTGCCCGGGTTGGCACCCTCGGTGTTTTCCTCGTGGATGGTGCCCGTCGAGTCATTGAGCGGGTGCGAGGCGATATCCCAAGCGCCGCTGTTGCGCAGAAGGTGCACGCCAAGCTCGGGCGGGTCGTATGCCGCGTCCTTGCCATAGCCCGCAGCGTTGCTTTGCCCCGCAATGACAAAGACCTCGCCGACACCGATGTGGTGCGCCATGTCTCCGTGTATCGCCCACGCGATGTTGCGCCTGTCGGCGCAAAGGCAGGTCTCGAGCCTGTAGAGCCCTCCGGCCGGGATGCGAAGGCTGCAGCGCCAGCTGCCCTCGGTGCCTTCCTTTTTCTCGGTTTTGGCAGGCTGCCAGCCGACGACATCGGCGCCGTTGTCTTCGCGCACGACGCGCACGTAGACCTGCGAATCCGTTGCGTTCTCAAGAAAGCGGCAGCTGCCGCCGAGCTCCACCGCAGCCGCTGCGCCCTGCTGCTGAAAAATTTCGAAGCTGTGCACGCCATAGGAAATAAACGCGCCGTTCATTCTATCGTCATCCTCTTGCATTTTCAGTTTCTTTTTATCATAGCACGCACGCGCCCGTCCTTCAAGGCCGTTTTTTCACTCCGCCGCTCATGCGTGATCCGCTGTGAGCTTCAAAATCTGCATACCGCCGCCGTATCCGGTAATAATACTATTCTCCAATTAAAAGTGATTTGATCGCTTTTTTACCGCCGCTTCCGGCGGCGTGCAAAGGCAGTGCATGTTTTTGCGGGATTGTATGAGACGGCTTTTTCAGCGGAAGGCGATCGTAAAATATGAAAAAATGCGGAAGGCGGACGGGCAGTTGAAAGACGATAAAGACAAGCCGAAGGACGACGAATGCCCCAACAGCGAGCAGGAACAGGAAAACGAGGAGCAGGAATCGCAGACCGAGCAGATTTTGGAAACCGGCTCGGTCACCATGGCAAAAGGGCGGCATCTGATTCACTGCCTGACAATCATCGGCCAGGTGGAGGGGCATTTCATCCTGCCGCCGCAGAACAAGACCACAAAATACGAGCACGTGATCCCGCAGATCGTCGCGATCGAGGAGGATCCCTCGATTGAAGGGCTGCTGATCATCCTCAACACCGTCGGCGGCGATGTTGAGGCGGGGCTCGCCATCGCAGAGCTGATTTCGGGCATGAAAAAGCCCACCGTCTCGCTTGTGCTCGGGGGCGGGCATTCGATCGGCGTCCCGCTCGCCGTCTGTGCGCGCGCATCGTTTATTGTGCCCACGGCCACGATGACCATCCACCCCGTGCGCATGAACGGCATCGTTGTCGGGGTGCCGCAAACGCTGAGTTACTTTGACCGCATGCAGGATCGGATCATACGCTTTGTTGCGGAAAACACGCATATCACCGCGGAACGCTTCAAGCAGCTCATGATGAATACCAGCGAGCTCGTGATGGATGTGGGCACCATCCTCGACGGTGAGGGCGCCGTACGCGAGGGGCTCATCGACCGCCTCGGCGGCCTGTCGGATGCCATCGCCTGCCTGTACGACATGATCGAAACCCAGGCGAAAGAAGCCCAGCCGGAGCAGGAAGCCGCAGAGCCGCCCGCGCAGGAGGCCCGCGCGCCCAAGGCCAAGAAACCGGTCAAAGCGGCGAAGCCGAAAGGCGGCGCGGCGAAAAAGACAAAAAGAAAGGTCGCGCGGCAGGATGCTCCTATACACGATCGTCCCTTATGAGCAGATATTCGACGGAGGAGCCGTCAAACCGGCGGGCACGCACCGCGTGGAGGGCGGGCTCGTGGAGCTCGACGAGAATGCGCACATCTCAAGGCTGATCTCCACCGACCCGCGCATGTATCTCGAAGCAAGGTATGCGCCCGGCAGCCGCGCGCCCGGGCAGGCCGCAGAGGCGCCTTCCCCCGGCGGCGGTTTCCCAAGCCTTTTTTAAATGCCTGCGGCCCCGGTTTACTTAAAAGCGATGCCCTACGGGGAAAAGCGGGCTCATTTCCCGTGCGCGGAATCTCACCGCAGCCCGTACCCCTAAGCGCGGCTCAATCAGGCATGCGATAAGACAGGAAACATCCACCGGCCTGACGTAAACGGGGCCGCTTGTTCCGCTTTGATAAAAAGCGTCGTATCTTCCTGACTCACGGGCTGAATTCAAACGGCGAGTCATTAAGTGGGGTGAACCCCAGAACAACCCGACACGTCTGCTTATTGAGCAGGGCCTCAATGATACGATCAACCGGGATCTGAACGGGGCAGAAAACATCCTGTAAAAATAACGTGTCTCCCTCATATTGAGCGATCGCCGCTGCATCGTATTTGTCTATATAATACACGTTGTCTTTCTTAAAAGACGTGGCATAAAACATGATGAGCGGCACATTATCCAGCATTGATATCTTTGAAAAGCATTTTGTCTGAGAAGCTGCCCGATACAGCAGACTTTTATCATTTTCATCAGACATATCCAATTTCCGGCAGGCGCAATGCTGGGCTTTTGCTGTGACAAATCCTGTACACTGATACTCCTCCGCCCTCGTAAAGCCGAATTTCGGATAATAATCCAGAACGCTGTCGTTGGCAAATAAGTAAATCAGGTCGCACCGGCCCTGCCAGTCGCTGAGAACCTTCTCCATGAGCGCACGATTGAGACCCTGCCCCCGATAGGCCCGATCGGTCATGACCGTTCCAAGCTGTATGTATCTTTTCCGTTGGCCCAAGACCAGGAAATCCAGAATATTGACCGAAACATTGGATACGACCGTATCCGCATCCAGCAGGGAGTACGGCACAAATCGTTCCTGCCAGTACCCGTCCTCATACCATTGTTCAAAATCAAACCCATACGTCTTTCGCGGTAGCGCGTAAAATTTTGTGTAAAGTCCAATTGCCAAAATAAAAGCAAATAAAGTTAAAGGGTAATTTTGACTCTGTCGCCAAAGTAAATCATCAGGTTATCGAGAATCATAGGCCATTCTTTAACAGGCATCGTCCACTTGTCCACAATGCTCATGGTGGCAAGATAAAGGATTTTCATCAGGGCATCATCTGAGACGAAGGCACTTTTCGTTTTGGTGACTTTCCGGAGCTGCCGGTTGAAATTTTCGATGGCATTGGTCGTGTAGATCAGCTTCCGGATTTCCGGCGGGTATTTGAACATGGTAGAAAGCTCATTCCAGTTGGCTCGTCAGGACTTCACTGCCAGAGGATATTTTTTGCACCACTGCGCTTCAAATTCATCCAGCGCCATAAGGGCGGTTTCCTCAGTCGGGGCCTTGTAGATTGGCTTTAAACCGGCTGTGAACTGCTTGACATCCTTGTAGGACACATATCGTGTGGATGACCGTATCTGATGGATGATGCAGCGCTGCACCTCGGTCTTGGGGAATGCCGCGTTTATGGCTTCCACAAATCCGGACAGGCCGTCTACCGATGCAATCAGTATATCCTGCACGCCCCGGCTTTTCAATCCGTTCAGCACCGAAAGCCAGTATTTTGAGGATTCGCTTGCCCCAAGCCAGATGCCGAGCACATCCTTTTTCCCCTCCAGATCGGTGCCTATGGCTACATAAGCCGCCTTTTTGGTTACAATCCCGTTGTCTCTGACATTGTAATGTATGGCATCCAGAATGACCATCGCATAAATGTTTTGAAGGGGACGCTCCTGCCACTCTTTGATAAGAGGCAAGATTTTATCTGTTATCTTGGATACACGGCTGTCGTCAACATCGATACCGTACATCTCCTGCATGGTCTTTTGTATGTCCCGGGTGGATACGCCCTGAGAATACAAAAAGATCACTTTATCCTCGATTGCAGACACATCGGTTTGGTGCTTTTTGACGAGCTGCGGTTCAAACTCGCCGTTGCGGTCTCGCGGCACCTGAATTTCCATCTCACCGGTATTGCCCTGTACGGTTTTTGCAGAGTACCCGTTGCGGCTGTTCTCCGTGTTTTTGTTCTTGTAATCGTATTTGGAGTATCCCAAATCGTTCTCAAGCTCTGCGTCCAGCGCGGTCTGGATGGTTTCGGCTGTCAGCATTTTCACGAATTCATGAACGTCATTCATGTCTTTGATCCCATATTCGTCGATCATTTGCCGGAGTTTGCTCTTTTCTTTTCGTGGCATAATGTTACCTCCATCGTCTTTTCTTATTTTACCTGACAATGGAGGTTTACACAATATTTTAGATACTACCTCTTTCGCGTCAAATCGTTGAAGCTGCTCCTTAGCTCCCCGTTATCCCGATAACCGATCGCAAGACGATACTTCCTGCCGTTCACGTTCATATCCTGGAACATGCGCTCACCTTCATTCTATCAAGCTGATGCTGTCGCCGCAGCCTTAAATTTTATCCGCGATTTCTGGTTATCACGGCGGCAGCTGCAGACCGGTTGAATCCTCTGGATCAGAGTTTACCATAAATTACTCAAACAGTCCATTTGTCGTCCATTTGATTTCAGCTTCTTGTTTTCAAAGACGATCCTGTTCGCCCTGAAAACAGGGGCTCCGAAAAAGCACGGCAACCCAAATAAAGACGAGGAGGCGTATGCGCGATGCCCGGGAATCACGGTCGATTTGGCATCAACATCATGAAATACTGCAGAGAGCACGAGGCGTACATAAAAGAGCGGCTGACTGCCGACACGGATCTGGAAGGCCTTCTCTCGTTTCACGACAAAAAGATCGCGTGGCTTCAGCATGAGCGGCTCGTGCACCTGATTGTCACTGTGCTCACGGCGCTGCTGTTTCTTTTTTTGTTTGCGCTCACGTGGTTTATCCAAAGCCTTTTAACCTTTTTGCTGCTGGGGCTCGTGGCGGTCTTACTGACGGCCTATCTGATCCATTACTTCCGGCTCGAGAATACCACTCAGCGATGGTATCTGCTTTCAGATGAAATTTTCGGGCAGCTGAGTGGGAAATAACCTGCAAATAAAGAAACTGCCCATCGGGCGGTTTTTTTATACAAACTGGTGCGAGTAAACCTGCATGCCGAGTTCTGGGCGGTTTCAAATCGCTCCGGGCGCTCTTTTTATCATTCATGTATACCTATTACAGTAATACCGGTGTATAATAGTACCAGTTCAGTCGTGCCAACAATTGCAGGAATTGGAAGGATGAAAGATGCCGGTCTGTTTAACAGCGCTAATGAGCATCCTCAAAGAAATAAAAAGCACACTGCTTCATTTCTTTAAACGATTCTGTCATAGTCCGTTACTGATTGGATATTGCGTTATAGGAACGATTGCAACTTACATATTATTCAATTATTGGGGTTTGCTAACCGAAGCAGTCAACTTACTCGTTCTTATAGCTTTTGCCGTTTTGATCCGGATGATGACATCTAAACGGCCTGCCGCAAAATTGCCCATTCACAGGCCTAAGATTGAGTTAATTGTCGGGATCCTGTTTTCTGTTTTGCTGGTCTTTGTAATATTTTTAATTTATAATTTGACATCTATTCCTGGTTTACAGCCGCTTACAACTTCAATAAAGAACAACATAGAAACCTTTGTGAATTCATTAGGCGAATACGGATTGCCTGCGTGGTTAACGGATAAATTATACAATGCGATCATCTGTTTACTGATTCAAATATTGCCCACCTCTCTACTCTTCATATTTTTTGGATATAAAATTCGTGAGATAGGCTTGAGATCAAATTACTGGCTGCTCACTGCTATTCTTTTGGGGTGCTGCATTTTAATGGGGCCTATCTGCAACCAAACCATTTTGCTTTATCAACAGCCGTTATTTATGACATTGTTGCTCTTCCCTGTAGATTTTTTGATCAATGGGTTCCCGGAAGAGCTCTTCATCAGAGGCTTTTTGCTTCCCAGATTTGAAACAATTTTTAAAAACCCTATTAACGCGCTTGTGATTACGAGCCTGATTTTTAATTCACTTCACATTCCTTCTGCCATTGCAAATGGAGACAGTGCTTCTTATGCCATTCTTAATGCACTAACCATTTATTTCCCATCCGGTTTACTTTGGGGCTATTTATATCAGCGGACACGCAGTGTGCTTCCCGGTGCCTTATTTCATACATCATTTTTGGTCTTGGGAGCCTATTTTTTCCGTTTCTAAGACAATCCCATAGAAGAGGGTCGTTATTTAACAGGCTCATTGCTTGCCTGAGCAAATAAACGGATCCCATTTGCCATTAAAACGACTGCAACAGATCCGGTTACAAGAGCAATTGCCCTAGAAAATTTCCCGGGCCGGGGCTGTGAAGTTATAAAAGCACGTCATAACGGCCTTCTATGACCAGGAGCTTGCCAATTTAAAGTCTGCAGCGTTCATACAATTAACTCCACTCCTATAATGTTATATTGGCGACTCAAGGTACTCGCAGGCGGCACTTTCCTTGACAAGCCCGATCATCGCCGTTTATGCTGCCAGATTTCCCATCCCGCAAGCAGTATGCATCCTGCCAGATAGCAGAGGATGTCGATCACATCAAACGATGACCCAAGAATGACTCGGAAACACCGGTTGTGGAGCCCGAGTAATGTCGCCAG